>JAQVKJ010000286.1 GCA_028694715.1 Weeksellaceae bacterium
ATCAGCTCATTCCGCATGTGACTACTTTTCTGGAAGTAAATGTAAACGAACTGGTGGAATACAGAAATCGTATCAAGGATCAATTCAAAAAAGAAAACGGACTGAAAATTACTTACACACATTTCATCATGAAAAAAGTAATCGAAAATCTCTTGGAATTTCCAAAATTCAATGCTTGGTTGAATGCAGACGAACTGATTCTTAAAAAAAATATCAATCTGGGATTTGCCACCGCACTTCCCGACGGAAATCTGATTGTACCCAATCTGAAGAAAGCCAATGAACTGAGTCTGAGGGAAATTGTTGAAAAAGTAAATCAGATTGGAAACAATGCCAAAGCCGGAAAACTCAAACCCGATGATATCAGAGACACTACTTTTACGGTCAGTAATACAGGGATTTTTGGTAGCATGATGGGAACGCCCATTATCAGCCGTCCACAAGTGGCAGTCCTCGCGCTCGGACAGATTCGATCGGCTGCTGGTGTGGTTGAAAAGTTTGGAAAGGAAGAAATTGCCGTCTGCAAAATGATGATGATTTCCCTTTCTTATGACCACAGAGTGATAGACGGAGCACTGGCTTCTCAATTCCTATCGGCCTTAAAACAAAAACTTGAGTCCATAGGAGGATGAGCACTCTTGTCTATTGTTTTAATGAATTAAAAGACAAACGGCAAATCAATTTAATTCTTAAGTCGTATTTTTGCCAATATTGAAAATTAAAGATGAAATATAACACCGAAAGAAAACAGCTCATTATCCCAGAATACGGTCGTCACATCCAATCAATGGTGGATTACTGTATGAAGATTGAAGACAAGGAAAAAAGAAATGAATTTGCAAGAATCATCATTGAAGTAATGGGTGAACTCAACCCTCATTTGAGGGATGTTGACGATTTCCAGCACAAACTCTGGGATCAGCTTTTCATCATGTCTGAATTCCAACTTGACTTGGACTCTCCTTTCCCAATGCCCCAAAGAGATGTGGTTTATAGTCGGCCTGACAAAATTCCTTATCCGCAGGAAGAGTACAAATACAAATATTATGGCAAGAACATTCGCAAAATGATAGAAGTAGCACTCGAATGGGAAGGAGACAAGCAGGAGGGACTTGTCATGGTGATTGCCAACCACATGAAAAAATGTTATCTGCTCTGGAACAAAGATACAGTTGAAGACCATACGATTTTTGTGCATTTGTATGAAATGTCGGATGGCAAAATTGACCTTAGGAACTCTGGAGAAACCCTGGCTTCGGGAGAAAAATACATCTCACATTCAGGACATGGTTCTTCAGGCAAAAGCAGAAAAGGAAAGGGTAGCAAAAGCAAAAAATACAACAGATAAAAATGGCGATTTTTCAAATCAAAGGAGGCAACCAACTGAGTGGAGAAATTACACCACAGGGGGCTAAAAATGAAGTGCTGCAAATTCTTTGCGCAGTATTGCTCACCGATGAAGAAGTCAGAATTAAAAACATCCCAAACATCAGAGATGTCAATCGACTGATAGAAATCCTGGCCGACCTCGGAGTGAAAATTCAAAAACATTCTGACAACGATTATACCTTTCAGGCAGACGACATCAGAATGGATTATCTGCAAACCAAAGAATTTAAAAAAGACGGTGCTTCATTACGAGGTTCAATCATGCTGATGGGACCACTACTGACCAGATACGGGAAAGCCTATATGCCCAAACCCGGTGGCGACAAAATCGGGAGAAGAAGACTCGATACCCATTTCACTGGTTTCATCAAACTCGGCGCAATATACCGTTTCGAGGATGGCGAAAATTTTTACGGTGTGGAAATCGATGAGAAGAAAGGCCTGACCGGAACCTATATGCTCCTTGAGGAAGCTTCAGTCACCGGAACCGCAAATATCGTAATGGCTGCAGTACTGGCAAAAGGAAAAACCACCCTATACAATGCTGCATGTGAGCCCTATCTGCAACAACTTTGCAAAATGCTGGTGAGAATGGGAGCGAAAATTCAAGGAATCGGCTCCAATCTGTTGACCATTGAAGGAGTGGAATCACTTTCCGGAACCGAACACACCATACTGCCCGATATGATTGAAATCGGCAGTTGGATCGGAATGGCAGCCATGACCAAGTCAGAATTGAGAATCAAAAATGTGTCTTGGGAAAACTTAGGCGTCATACCCGATGTTTTCAGAAAACTCGGTATCACTGTAGAGAAAGAAAACGATGATATCTACATTCCTGCACATGAGAATTATAAAATCCAAAAATTCATGGACGGCTCCATACTCACTATTTCGGATGCACCCTGGCCCGGTTTTACACCCGACCTACTCAGTATTGTATTGGTGGTTGCCACCCAAGCCAAAGGAAGCGTTTTGGTACACCAAAAAATGTTCGAAAGCCGTTTGTTCTTTGTGGACAAACTGATTGATATGGGGGCACAGATTATTTTGTGCGACCCACATCGTGCAACTGTCATCGGACTGAATCACGAAACTCCACTGAGAGGTACCCAAATGAGTTCACCCGACATTCGTGCGGGGATTGCACTTTTGATTGCGGCGCTTTCGGCCAAAGGCAAAAGCGTGATTCACAACATTGAACAAATCGACAGAGGATACGAAAACATAGATGCCCGCCTGAGAGCCATCGGAGCAGATATCACACGCGCCTAAGCTGTGGGCTGTGCGGCAAATTTTTATGATGCAGGATATAATTAATTTTTTTACCAATTTTGTAAGCCGACCCGACAGAGTGCTGATGGGGTTTATTGAGGCCTATGGCTATTGGATTTATGTCATCCTTTTTCTCATTATTTTTGCCGAAACAGGATTGATTGTGGCCTCATTCCTGATGCCTTTTCTACCCGGAGACGCTTTGATTTTTGCCATCGGAATGATTGCTGCCAACGACCAACAAAATCACCTTCACATCGAATACATCATCCCG
>JAQVKJ010000287.1 GCA_028694715.1 Weeksellaceae bacterium
TTCAGGGTTGATAAAAAACTCAAAAGGTTTGTCGGCTTTGTCAAATCCCTGAACAAGAATAATTCTCCGGTTGATGCCCACTTGTGGTGCCGCAATTCCGACTCCGCCTGCCGCTTTTACTGATTTTAGCATTCTTTCCTTCAGCAGAGCAGTGAATTTATGTTTGGGTTGAATCGGTGTGGAAACACTTTTCAAAACTATTGAATCTGTGGGGTTTGAAAGATTATATACCCGCATCATTTCATTTGGATGGCTCCGAATCAGGGCTTTTTCTTCCTTGGTAAATCGATTTGGTTTTTGTGCATTTGATTGTACAATTGCTACACAAAAAATTAGAATTGATAATATTTTTCTCATGTTTGATTTTCTAATTTCTATATTTGAGAATCAATGCCTGCAGAATCGCCCAGGTTTCAGCATCGAGGATGCCGTCACATCTTTCCGGTCTGAAGTGGTATTGAAAGGCCATGATTACTTTTTTGCTTTGTTCATCCCACACACCTGTTTTTTGAATTTCATATCCGTAGGTGTTCAGGTCGTTTTGAACTGACTGTATGAAGTTGATGCTGTCTCGTTCGGCATATGGAAACTGGGACAGGTATAGATTTTTGTGTACATCTTCATACCAGGCACCTATATTGTAGTCTTCATACAGCTGTTTCCATGGGAATTTGGGGCCGGGGTCTTGTTTTCTCTGTGGAGCAATATCCGAATGTGCAAGTACATTGATGGGGTCGATTTGGTATCGGTCTATGATATTTTTTGCCAGTTCGGCCACTTTTTTGATTTGATGGTTGGGGTAACCATAGAAATACCAGCCGTTGGGGTTGCTTTCAGTGATTTCACCCACATAATATCCAGGGTTTACAATTTCAATTCCGATGGACGAAAAATTGATGTTGTTGATTCCTTTCCAGTAACTCATTCCTGCGTGCCAAGCCCTTTTTGATTCATCGACAAGCAGATAAATTGAGTCCGTAAAATCATCGGGTATCAGATAATGTGCGCTCACTTCCTGGGTGGTCAGCACACTCATTGATTTTTCGTTGTCAAGAGCTGTGTAGTGAAAAATTAGAAATCGGATTCTTTCGTCTTTTCCGATGGCTGGATAATTGGTAGTGGATATTTTGTATTTGTCTAAATCAGCAATCCGAACAGATTCGTATTTTTCTGTAATTTTGTTGATGACAATCGTATCTCTGATGATATTATTGATGACTTTGGGCGATTGGGTTGCACAGGATGATAATAGCAGAAGGAGTATAGCTGAACAGCAGAATTGGAATTTCATATGGGTTGATTTAATTGAAACAAAATTACTTAAAAACAAATAGAAATTAAAAACCAAAAAATTGACAAAACTATTTGCAAATACAAAAGTATAGGCTTACTTTTGCGTCCGCTTTCAGAAATGAAATTTTGAAATACAGAAAGCAGGGAGAGGTGCCAGAGTGGTAATGGAGCAGATTGCTAATCTGTCATCGGGAAACCGATGCCAGGGTTCGAGTCCCTGTCTCTCCGCATATAATTTCGGGGTGTAGCGTAGTCCGGTCATCGCGCCTGGTTTGGGACCAGGAGGTCGCAGGTTCGAATCCTGCCACCCCGACAAAAATCTCAAGATTTTGAGTAACAATTCATGGGATTTGTGAAAAGAATTTTGAGATTTTGACTTTAATCAGGTCGCGTAGCTCAGCTGGATAGAGCATCTGCCTTCTAAGCAGACGGTCACAGGTTCGAATCCTGTCGCGATCACTGTTGCAAGATTTACAAGGAGTTACATTAATTATGTAGCTCTTTTTTTTTGGACTGGGTTTTATTGGATTTTGAATTTTTCACAAAAGAGAATGCTTTGGTTTCGAAAAGTGTATTTTCAGAAAAATTTATTAAACCCAAAACAAATTAAATTTTTGAAATGAATTTTGTATTATTTAGAAAATACTTTTGTAATTTACGCCGCAACTTTACGAAGGATGTATGGTAAGTATAGTCGTTGTTGTTTTTGTTATTTCTTTTTTGATTTTAATGTCAGGAAAAACAATACTGCCTAAGTTTTACAAATTATTTTCGCTCATCCCTTTCACTCTTTTTTTCTATTTTTTATACTACCTGAGCCAAGTTCATTCAGAAGGTGAAATCATATTGAAGCATCAGTGGATTCCACTTTTGGGGATTGATTTAAATTTCAGGTTAGACGGACTGTCTCTGTTGTTTTCGTTGCTCATTTCGGGCATTGGGACATTGATTTATTTTTATGCATCTGACTACCTGAAACATTCAGTTTATATCAACCGTTTTTTCTGTTATTTAGGCATGTTTATGGGCTCTATGCTCGGTTTGGTATTGTCCGATAATCTGATTTCGATTTTTGTTTTCTGGGAACTGACCAGCCTTTCTTCCTTCTTTCTGATTGGATTCAATAACGAAGAAGAAGATTCGAGAATCAGTGCCAAAAGAGCGTTTCTGGTTACGGGCTTGGGTGGTTTTTTTATGCTGGCCGGGTTCATGTTGCTCGCAAATATTAGCGGAACTTTTTCGATTCACGAAATGATGAATTCTTCTGAATTTATTCAACAACACGCTTATTTTTTGCCCATTCTTATTCTGATTTTCCTTGGTGCATTTACCAAATCCGCTCAATTTCCTTTCCACTTCTGGTTGCCAAGTGCAATGGCTGCTCCCACACCGGTTTCTGCCTACCTTCATTCTGCGACCATGGTCAAAGCCGGTATTTATATTCTTGCGCGTTTTTGGCCCCTATTGAATGATGGCTTGTACTGGAATCAGATTTTGATGTGGGTAGGCGGAATTACCATGATTTATGGTGCATTTCACAGTATTTTTAGAGTGGATATTAAAGCAATCTTGGCCTATACTACGATTTCTGCATTGGGCATCATCGTATTTTTGCTGGGCATCGGTACTGCGTTGG
>JAQVKJ010000288.1 GCA_028694715.1 Weeksellaceae bacterium
TAAGGGCTTCATTCGGAATTTTTAATACAAAGGAAGATGTAAATCAACTGATGGACGCACTCAAATTATCAATAAAGATGCTCGTGTAGGAATTCAACCCAAATGATCTTTGTGGTACAGAAGTTGTCTATAGGTCATTCCAAAAAAAATCATTAAATTTAAACGACATTATAAAAATATCAGAAATGAATATCAAACAACTTTTCTTTTCAATCCTATTCACTGGATTTATTTTTTCAAATGCTCAAACTTCTTCGTCCAACCGGGTTAGCCCGATTGATTCGGTTCAGATTCAGATCGACGGCTTGAATATGGAAATTGTTTACAGCAGACCTTTTCTGAAAGGGAGAGAATTTGGCAAAGACATTGTTCCATTTGGGAAAGTCTGGCGGACAGGTGCCAATGAAGCAACTGTTTTTGAAATCAACAAAGATGTGGTGATTGAAGGCCATGAACTCTCCAGCGGAAAATACAGTTTGTACACCATTCCGGACGAAGAGCAGACGACCATCATTTTCAATAAAGACTGGGACCAGTGGGGAACAATTTACAACGAAGACAGAGATGCATTACGCATTGTAGTTCCGACTTATACGAGCGACCATCCGACCGAACAGTTCACCATCAGCATAGAACCGACTGGAGATGTTTGCCTGAGCTGGGGCGAAAAAGTATTTGTCTTTCATGTTAAGAGCGAAGCTTCCTGAACCGAGTATGAAACGAATCCAAGGGAACAAGCACAGCTGAGTGATTTCGCTGATTTGTTCCCTTTTTTCTTTCTCTGAGAATTTATAACTTTGGATGTTTTAAAAAAATAAAGATGATAAGTAAGGAATTCGAAAAATTAGGACTAAAAGAAATAAACGAAGGAAGCTCAACCGGCAACCAATGGTTTTCGAACGGAGAAATCATTGAATCTCATTCTCCGGCCGATGGCAAATCAATTGGCAGGGTAAAAGCCTCATTGAGAGAAGATTACGAAAGAGTCATGACAAGTGCACAAGAAGCTTTCAAAATCTGGAGAGCTGTTCCTGCACCCAAACGGGGCGAGATAGTCAGACAATTCGGCAACAAACTAAGGGAATACAAAGCAGATTTGGGAAAACTCGTTTCTTATGAAATGGGAAAATCCTATCAGGAAGGTTTGGGCGAAGTACAGGAAATGATTGACATCTGTGATTTTGCGGTGGGCCAGTCCAGACAGCTGTACGGTTTTAACATGCAGTCCGAAAGACCACAGCACAGAATGTACGACCAATATCATCCGCTGGGTGTGGTCGGTGTGATTTCGGCCTTTAATTTCCCAGTGGCTGTTTGGTCGTGGAATGCGGCACTGGCATGGATTTGTGGCAATGTTGTTGTTTGGAAACCGAGCGAAAAAGTTCCGCTTTGCAGCGTGGCTTGTCAGAAAATTTTTCAGGAAGTCCTGTCAGAAAACAATCTGCCAGAAGGAATTTCCTGCATCGTCAACGGTGATTACAAGGTAGGAGAGATGATGACCCAAGACCCGAGAGTGGCGTTGGTTTCGGCCACTGGCTCTACAAGAATGGGTAAAATCGTGGCGCAAACCGTAGCCGCAAGGTTGGGAAAAACCATCTTGGAATTGGGCGGAAACAATGCCATCATCGTTACACCCGATGCAGATTTGAAAACCACAATCATAGGTGCGGTTTTTGGTGCCGTGGGTACTGCCGGTCAGCGGTGTACAACGACAAGGCGACTCATAATTCATGAATCAATTTATGAAAAAGTGAAAGAGGCATTGGTAAAAGCTTATGCACAATTAAGAATTGGAAATCCTTTGGATGAGAACAACCATGTGGGGCCGCTCATCGATACGGATGCGGTGAAAATGTATGAAAATGCTTTGGCTGAAATCAGTAAAGAAGGCGGAAACTTTGTCGTGGAAGGCGGTGTTATAAACGGTGAGGGCTACGAAAGCGGATGTTATGTGAAACCTGCAATTGCAGAAGTAAGAAACGATTTTGAAATCGTACAGAAAGAAACTTTTGCACCGATTCTTTATCTGATTAAATATACTGGTGGTGTTGAAAATGCAATTGAACTGCAGAACGGTGTTGCACAGGGATTGTCATCTGCAATTATGACCAACAACCTGAGAGAAGCCGAAACCTTTCTTTCATTTGCAGGTTCTGACTGCGGAATTGCCAATGTGAACATCGGTACTTCGGGTGCCGAAATCGGAGGTGCTTTCGGTGGCGAAAAAGAAACCGGTGGTGGCCGAGAATCCGGTTCTGATGCATGGAAAGCTTATATGAGACGACAAACCAATACGATTAATTACAGCAGCGAAGTTCCGTTGGCACAAGGCATTAAATTCGATATTTTTTAATTCAAACAAAATCAATAACAAAGTGCCCCACCCTTTGTGGGGCTTTTTGCTTTTCTGCCATTCGTTTGTCGATTCACAGAATTTTTAATTGGCATGCCCTATCTTTGCAATCAATTATGTTAGAAAAAAAAGAAGCACAATACGAAAAAGTCGTTTTGGTCGGTTTGATTACCCGTGAACAGCCCGAAGAAAAATTGGAGGAATACATGGAAGAACTCAGTTTTCTGGCTTATACGGCAGGTGCTGAAACCATGGGTCGCTTTACCCAAAAATTGGATATGCCGGATTCGAAATTCTTTGTCGGCAGTGGTAAATTAAAAGAAATCAAAGAATTCGTAGAAGAAAATGAAATTGATACCGTCATTTTTGATGACGAATTGTCGCCTTCTCAATTGAAAAATATTGAAAGAGAACTGAACCGAAAAATCATTGACCGTACACAATTGATTCTGGACATTTTTGCCCAACGAGCACAGACTTCCTACGCAAGAACACAAGTAGAATTGGCACAGTACCAGTATTTGCTCCCACGACTGACCGGGATGTGGACCCACCTTGAGCGACAACGAGGTG
>JAQVKJ010000289.1 GCA_028694715.1 Weeksellaceae bacterium
CCATGCTTCTAATGCGGTGCCTAAAAAAATCAATGTCATCAATTTGTGGAAAGACCCTCCCACGATGGAATTCGGCGTTTCGTCCAAAACCGCTGGTCAATGTGCCTTTGATTCATTGAAAGCGGCTGCGGAAGCAGTGAAAAACGGAGATTGCGATGTTTTGGTTACCGCACCCATCAACAAACAAAACATACAATCAGAAGACTTCGATTTTCCGGGACACACAGAATACTTAGGGAAAGTCTGGGAAGGCGAGCCGTGGATGTTTCTGGTATCTGAAAAATTGAAAGTCAGTTTGGTGACGCAACACCTGCCGCTCAAGGATGTAGCAGCGGCCATCAGCATTGAAAAAATCACAGGAAAAATTCAACAAATCCATGATTCACTCATAAAGGACTACAGAGTCAGAAAACCCAAAATAGCCGTCTTGGGGCTGAACCCACATTCCGGTGACAATGGTTTGTTGGGCAAGGAAGAACAGGAAATCATCATACCCGCCATTGAGTCGATAAGAGAAAAAGGAATGCTGGTGTATGGGCCTTATGCAGCCGACAGTTTTTTTAATCCAGAAAACATCGAAGTTTTTGATGCGGTTTTGGGCATGTACCACGATCAGGTGTTGATTCCATTTAAGACTTTGTGTTTTGATGATGGCGTGAATTACACCGCAGCACTTCCATTTGTAAGGACTTCACCAGACCACGGTGTGGCTTATGACATTGCCGGAAAAAACATCGCAAATCCTACTTCGTTCACAGAAGCAATATATACTGCCATAGAGATTTTTAATACTCGTGCGGAATATGCCGAACTGACTTCGAATGTACTGAAAACCCATAAGTTATCTGCTGACAAGGACACCTAAAAACACTGGCCGTAGGATTAAAAAAGAAAATGTCAAAAATGCTGTTGTTTTTCGGACAGATGTGTTATCTTTGCCACCCATTTTGAGTTATGGAAAAGTTCAGAAATTATGATGTTTCCTTTTCAGGATTGGATTTGGGAAGCCATTCGTTCGAATTTGAGATAGCTCAGTCGTTCTTTGATTTGTTTGAATTTGAACAGGATTTTGACCATCCAGAATTGAGGATAAATCTGTTATTGTACAAAAGAAATAACTTTTTGGAAATTGACATCAGATTGTCGGGCAGCGTTGGTTTGGATTGCGATATAACCAATGAGCATTACACTCAAATCTTGGAGGCTCACAATGAATTCATCATCAAATTTGGTGAAGAATTCGATGATTCGGACGACGAAGTTTGGATCATTCCTTTTGGCGAACACTCGTTCAATGTGGCACAACTGATTTATGAAATGTGTCTGCTTGCAGTTCCGTTCAAGAGAATTCACCCGGATGTAGTCAACGGTAAAAGTCGGTCAGAGATGATTGATTTGCTCGAAAAATATAGTCCGAATGAAGCAGAGGATTCAAACAATGAAGAAACAGACCCGAGGTGGGAGGCATTAAAAAAATTAAAAAGTAATAATAACTGAAAATAAATTTAAGTTATGGCACATCCAAAGAGAAGGCAATCGACTACGAGAAGAGACAAGCGTAGAACCCATTACAAGATTGAAGCTCCACAGATTGCGGTTGATAAAAACACCGGGGTTTCTCATCTTTATCACAGAGCCTACTGGCACGAAGGAAAAATGTACTACAGAGGCAAAGTGGTAATGGAAAAAGAAATTGAAGAAAACGAAGATTAATTTATTCATCTCGAATCAAATTTTAAAGGCTGTCCGCAATAATGAAGGCAGCTTTTCTTTTTTTTTATACCTTTGAAATTCTATTCCATTTAATACACATGCTATGGACATTAAAGAAATACAAAATTTAATCAAATTTGTTTCAAAAGCAGATGTTGCAGAAGTAAGTTTGAAGATGAAAGATTTTGAAATTAGAATCAAGAACATTGGCGGACAGACAATCAGTTATGCTCCCCAACCCATGGTTGCTCAACAGCTTGCACCCGCCGTACAGCCGGTGGCCCAGACAGCAGCACAACCACAACAACCTTCACAGACACCGGTCACAAACGAAGCAGAAGACAACTCCAAGTACATCACCGTGAAATCACCGATGATCGGCACTTTCTATCGCTCTTCAGGTCCTGACAAACCTCCTTTTGTTTCTGTTGGAGACACCGTTTCGGCAGGTACAATACTTTGCATTGTGGAGGCAATGAAACTGTTCAACGAAATTGAATCCGAAGTATCTGGTAAAATTGTAAAAATTCTGGTGGATGATTCCACTCCGGTTGAGTATGATCAGCCGCTGTTTCTGATTGAACCTTAATTCTTCAAAGCGCAAAATATGTTTAAAAAGATATTAATTGCCAACAGGGGTGAAATAGCAATGCGCATCATCCGCACTGCCAAGGAAATGGGAATCAAAACTGTTGCAGTTTATTCTACTGCCGACCGCGACAGCCTGCATGTGAGATTTGCTGACGAAGCCGTTTGCATAGGACCGCCCTCCAGTGCGGAATCTTACCTGAAAATCTCAAACATCATCGCCGCTGCCGAAATCACCGATGCCGATGCCATTCATCCGGGCTATGGTTTTTTGTCCGAAAATTCTAAATTTTCAAAAACCTGTATGGACACCGGCATCAAATTCATCGGTGCACTCCACGACCAAATCGACCGCATGGGTAACAAAGCCAGTGCCAAAGCCACCATGATTGAAGCCGGCGTACCAGTGGTACCGGGTTCTGATGGGATTCTGAAAGATTTGGATGACGCCAAAAAAGTCGCCAAGAAAATCGGATATCCGGTGATGATCAAAGCCACTGCGGGAGGAGGAGGAAAAGGGATGAGAGAAATTTTCAATGAAAAAGACCTCGACAAACATTTTGAATCGGCAGTGACCGAAGCTACAGCTGCTTTCGGAAATGGCGGCATGTACATGGAAA
>JAQVKJ010000290.1 GCA_028694715.1 Weeksellaceae bacterium
CACTTTTTGGAACGGCGGCTTCGGTTACCGACGAAGAAATTGCAGGATTGGCATTGAACAAGGTAATTTATCTCTATGTGGGTGTTGGTCTGTTGTTTATTGCAGCGGCGGCTTTGTTTTATTTTTCTAAGAAAGTTCCGGCCGGAATTTCGGATGAACCGATTGAGAAATCCAACAAAGCCATTCGGATTTTAGTGGTAATGACGCTATTGCTCGCAGTGATGTTCACGCCGGTTTTTAACAGTTACAAAAGTGATGAAGCCCACAGCATTGAACAATTGGAAAATCAGCTGAGTACAGCTTCGGATGAAGCGGTTGTCACGCAATTAAATAATGAAATACAGCAAATTAAAGAACCTTTGGAACAAAAGAGAATGTGGTACTTAGGCGGTGCTTTGTTGGTGGTTTTGGGGGGATTGACTTTTGCAGGATTCAGTGCTTCCAAACGCGCGGAGGGCTGGGGGGCAATGCAATATCCACAGCTGATTCTGGGAATGATAGCGATTTTCGTGTATGTCGGTGTGGAAGTGGCGATAGGCTCAAATCTTGGGGACCTATTGCAGCAGCCGGAGTTTGGCGGACACAGTGCTTCGGATATTTCACCTTATATTTCCATGTACTGGGGGAGTTTGATGATTGGTCGTTGGGCGGGTGCGATTTCGGCTTTTGATTTTTTGAAAGCAAAGAAAAAATTGTTGTTGGTCATTGTTCCGCTGATTGCATTTACAGTGATTATCGGTGTCAATACCATAGCGGGCAACGATATGACACCACTTTATTATTATGTATTTTGTGTAATGATTCAGATTGTGGCTTTCTTCATCAGTCGTGACAGGCCTGCCATGACGCTTTTTATTTTCGGTGTTTTTGGTATGGCAGCGATGATTATCGGGTTGCTTACTCACGGCAATGTGGCGATTTATGCATTTCTGGCCGGTGGATTGGCTTGCAGTATCATGTGGCCATCCATTTTCTCATTGGCATTGATGGGATTGGGGAAATACACGGCGCAGGGTTCGGCATTTTTGGTGATGATGATTCTGGGGGGTGGCATCATTCCGCCGATTCAAGGGAAAGTCGCCGATATCATCGGGATTCACAGTTCTTATTTCATTACTGTGCTGTGTTTTGCTTATCTGGCCATTTTTGCATTGGTGGTAAAATCCATTTTGAAAAGACAAGGGATTGAAGTGGATGAATTGGAGACCGGTTCCGAGTTTGTGGAATCAATCGGGTAGAGGCATAGGATTTGTCTGATGTTGGGGGCTGTTTTTCTCTGATTTAGATTGACCACTCTTGAGTAAATATTAAAATGAATTCGACAGATATAACTTTTCTAAAGTTTCAAACTTTGGAAAAGTTCAATGATAAATGTACAAAGTTTAACATCTAAAAGTACAATGTCTCTCATCTCACATATCTATATTCTGATAAAAAATACCTCTAACTTCTAACTTCTAACTTCTGAATTCTAACTTCAAATCAATACCCGTATTTACCTTTCCATTTTTTGTTGAGTGCTGTTTTGTCGGCTTGTTCTCTCTGGTTATTTCCCGGTTCATAAAAGGTGGTTCCTGAAATTTCTTCGGGCATGAATTCCAGTTCAGTAAAATTTCCATCATAAGCATGTGCATACTTATAATCTTTGCCGTAATCGAGTTCTTTCATCAGTTGGGTGGGTGCATTTCTCAGATGGAGCGGCACTGGCAAATCTCCGGTTTGTCTGACGGCTTGTTGAGCTTTGCTGATGGCTTCGTAGGTGGAATTGCTTTTTGGGGAATTAGCAAGATAAACGGCACACTGACTCAGTATGATTCTCGATTCGGGATAACCGATGACACTGACTGCTTGAAAACTGTTATTGGCAAGCACCAATGCGGTGGGGTTTGCATTTCCAATGTCTTCTGAGGCGAGTATCAGCATTCTTCTGGCAATGAATTTCAGGTCTTCGCCGCCTTCGATCATTCTGGCCAACCAGTACACTGCAGCATTGGGGTCGGAGCCACGGATGGATTTGATGAATGCAGAAATAATGTCATAATGGGTCTCACCTGTTTTGTCGTACCTTGAGAGGTTTTGTTGTATGTGTTTTGAAATATTTTCGTTGTTCAGCACAATGGGCTGGTCTGAGAAACTATTGACGACAAGTTCCAGACCGTTGAGCAATTTCCTGGCATCGCCTCCCGAATAACGGATAAGTGCATCGGTTTCTTTTAGTTTGATTTTTTTGTTTTTGAGAAGTTCATCTGTTTCGATGGCCCTTTGGAGAAGTTCTTCCAAATCGCTTTTTTCGAGAGGATTCAGAATGTACACTTGACAACGAGAGAGCAGGGCAGGGACGACTTCAAAGCTCGGGTTTTCGGTAGTAGCACCTATGAGTGTAATCCATCCTTTTTCTACTGCTCCGAGCAGGCTGTCTTGTTGAGATTTGTTGAAACGATGGATTTCGTCTATGAAAAGTATGGGCGCTTGTCCGCCATTGAAGAGATTCTGATTTTTGGCTTTGTCGATTACCTCTCTTACTTCCTTTACACCCGAGCTGATGGCGCTGAGTTCAAAGAAGGCTCTCTTTGAATGTTCTGCGATGAGCTGAGCGAGTGTGGTTTTGCCGGTGCCGGGTGGTCCCCAAAAAATCATTGAAGCGATATGCCCCGATTTGAGCATGACGGCAATGGGTGAATTGTCGCCCACCAGATGTTTTTGGCTGATAAACCCGTCCAGTTTTTTGGGTCTCATTCTTTCGGCTAAGGGCTGCATATTTTGTGGTTTGTTGCAAAGTTAAACTTTCCTTCATAAAAAAAGCTGCCCTTTCGGACAGCTCTTTTTTTAAATTCTATAAATGAGAATTAGTTTACATCCCAAAAGAGTTTGGTACTTTGTTCGTCACCTCCAATGGCAGATGAGGCAGCGT
>JAQVKJ010000291.1 GCA_028694715.1 Weeksellaceae bacterium
TAATCACCGTCTGATTCAATCAGAACATTTCCGTTGGCGTCAGCCAGTAATACCGATGCACCTCCATCGTTGCCGGTATCCAATATTCTGAGGCTGTAGCAGTCGTCTGCAGGCAATTGAATATCGATTTCGTATGTCTGGTTATTACCGTAATTGTTGCCTTGTTTGATGGTCTGATTGGCTGAATTTTTCACAATCCAACGGGTTTGTCCTCCATTGTTGTCGGTATTCAGGGTCAGTACCAAATCAAATGTTTCTGCATCCGGGGCGCTTTCGAAAGACTTTGTCATGCTGTCGTTTTCAGGATTGTCATCGTTGTCAAGTATTGTGATTTGAAGATTATTGTTTGACCATATATCAAATGTCACCTCAGGCAATTCAATGTCCGTCGCATGCAATGAAGTCAGCGTACCTGTCCAGGTATATGTGTGAGGGTTGCCATTGATTTTGTACTCAATTTCGAGTGAATTGATGGTTTCTTCTCCGTTGTTTTGAACCGTTACCACAGGTGCGATAACATTGGTACAGGTTTCGTCCACATTACTGATGGAGATCAAAGCAGCATCATACTGATACTCAAGCCCCAACAAAGCAGGGAAAGCGCCGTTACCGCTGATGATTTCCTGATGGGTTTCGGTCATAAATACCACCAACTCCATATCGGACAATACTGCCGGAATATTGTTGTAAGCTGAAGGAATGGCATAAGTATAAGTTCTATCAACAAAGGAACCGGTGGTTGTGGTGTTAATGACTTCTCCCCACTGTCCAGTCAGCAAGTCCACCAATCTTCTCATGTGAACATAATTATTGCCTTGTCCGCCACCAGTCTGTGGGCCCAAGGTGTTGTTCTGTAACAAAGCCACATTCAGATAATTGGTTGACTCAGGGCTGTTGCCAGTATAGTACGCCTCTACATGAACTGTCAACTCTCGTGTTTCAATGTCAATGGTTGCTTCAACGGCCATATTCAGATAAGAAGGCATCGCCATGATTTCAAGTGCTGCGGCTTTCCAGTTGTTTCTGTTCATCGCGGTTGTACCTCCTGCACCCTGTTCTCTTCCCGGGAAAACATGTCGATTCACTGTAGCCGCAGGATACCCTGCAAGGCCTGTCTGACCGGCTATTGCATTGCCCCATGGTGTTCTGAAATCGGGGTCTCCACCTGAGGGGTTTGCATAACTGCCTTGGTGGATGTTAATCGCAAATGCATTTCCAGGGTTTTGATCGAGAATCTGTTCTGCTATCGCATGTCCTTGAGGGCAATAAACGCAGTAAATCCCGGTAAATTCTTCCAATATCGCCTTTTTATTTTCAGGCGTAGTGCTCACAATCGTCTGTCCAAAAGCCAGCGGGAAGAGCCCGAGCAAAAGAACTTTTGTAAATAATTTTTTCATAACCATAAATTTTGTGTGTTGAATTAATTTTATTTGAATTTTCAAAAATACTAAAATGTTTTTACTAATGAAAGTGTAAAGCCAGTATTTTCAGGCACATACCTGCAAACTCCGCCCACACATATCAGCCCCCCCCGCTGACGGCCGTAATTCAGGCTCAAACGCGTGGATTCCTTGGCGTAACTCCCGCCGATCATATAATAGTGGTATCGTTCATCCTTGTTGTCATTTCCGTAATTGTAATTGTCCGCAATATAGAAGTTCCATTTCTGGTTGAGGTTGTATTCAACCAATGCTGCTGCCCAGTTCTTTTTGTCTCTTTTGGTCTGAAGGTGCTGCAATTCGAAACGAACCGAATTGTTTGAATTGAATTTATACAGAAAATCGCCCACCACCACATTGGCGATGATGTGGCTGTAATTGCCACCTTCCACAATTGCTTTGTCATAATATTGATGCATATAAGTGATGATGGAGGAAAAATTATCGTTCCATTTTTTATTGATTTCAAAATTCACATCATGAAAGAACTTCCGACCAAAATCAAAGAAATTGGTGGTGTAAGTCATGTCATCATTAAATTCCGCATTCAATCCATTCCAATAAGATGCATTGACTGCCAGCTTGGTACCATATTTACCTCCCAAGGTTGTGCCTTTTTTGATGTTGTAGAAAACATCAATCTGACCACCGATTTCCCCAACTTCGTGGGTGTTGGCATCAATGTTTGGCTGGGCTTGATAGACATACATATTGGTCAGCAGATAATCGTGTTGTTTGGTGAGTGCCGGCAAATAATTGACGATGGCTTCATTGTAGGAATTCAAAGCAGGGTCGCTCATACTTCTCTCTCCATAAATCCCCATATTTTCCATTCTTCTGAATGTGGTGCTTATCCCAAATCCTCGGGTGGAATAACCCAGATTCAACAAAACGGCGTTTCCGTCATAAAAATTATCAGATGCTTGTTCACCACTGATGATCGGCCGTTCGCCTTTGTGCACATATTCTGCACCTGCGTATATGCCTGAACTCCCTGAATATCCCAGTCGGGCAGAAAAGTTATTATAGTTCTGCGGGAAATCCTCCACGGGCCCGGTGTAATCTTCGTTTTGTCCCACATAACTGAATCCCGCAGTCAGGGTGCTTGAAAAATTTTCTTTGTTGAAAAGTCGTATCAGATTGGTTTCTACATCCAATCCACCGACCGTTCCTTGGGTCGTTTCGAATCCCAACCGCTGTTTACCTATCAAACCTTTGATAGTGGTATAATCATTGGGTGTATATGCGACACGCAGCCCGCGAATGGAGTTATTGATTCCGATTTGACGGTCTTCCCAGCTTCTCAAAATCAAACCACTTCCAAATTGTTCATAAAAATTACCCGCAGTGATGTCCAAATCCTCGCCTTTGTAGTTGACATAATAGGTTGCAATTTTATTGTCATTGAAACTGGGCGAATAACCTTCTAAAGCATTGGGCAAGTATGCTAGATCGGAAGAGCACAC
>JAQVKJ010000292.1 GCA_028694715.1 Weeksellaceae bacterium
TTTTGAATTTGGTTTGTTGTAAATACTTTCGGTAAAACCATTTCAGCCGATGCTTATAGTTCTCTATTTCCTTTATGTTAATAAGAATGTGAAAACCTTTAAAAAGACATCCTAAAAACAGACAAAATATATTCTACTTTTGAAAAGTGTAATTGTTTGTCACATGAGAATTGAGTGAAATCCTCAGACTGTTGCGCAACTGTGAATAAGCCCGGCTTATGAGTCAGACCTCCGATAAACAAAGACATTGCTTTCGCATAAAAAGTGATCGTCAGAAAAATCTCTTCCCTTTTTGGATTAGTGAATTCGATTGAACTTTTTGTCCAAAAGCAAATAAGTTCAATTATTGTTTCATATAAAAAACAAATTATGGGAATTTTCGATAAAAGAATCAATTATAAACCTTTTGAATATCCCGAAGTGATGGACTTTGTGGACATGATGAATCAAACTTTCTGGGTTCACAAGGAAATTGATTTTACTGCTGATATACAGGATTTTAAAACCAATCTTTCTGATGTAGAAAAGGAAATTGTCAAACGGAGTTTGCTGAGCATTGCACAGGTAGAAGTGGGTGTAAAAGCTTTTTGGGGCGATTTGTATAGACATTTCCCAAAACCTGAATTCAACAATCTCGGCAGCACCTTTGCAGAATCAGAAACCCGTCATTCAGAGGCTTATTCCAGACTGATAGAAGTGCTGGGCTACAACGATGAATTTGACGGCATCTATGAAATTCCGATTTTCAAAAAGAAAATTGATTTGATGGATGAATACATGAATGCCAACAAAGACATCATCTGGAAATTGTTGTTTTTTGTAATCGTCATTGAGAACAGCAGTTTGTTTTCTCAATTTGCCAACATATTGTCATTCACTCGTTTTAGAGGTTATCTGAAAAACACTTCCAACATCATTGCATGGACTTCAATCGACGAACAAACCCATGCCAATGCCGGAATTTATCTGATTAATAAACTGAGAGAAGAAGGTTATCTGAGAAGTGAAATGATTGATGAACTCAAAATCGCAGTGGCACAATACATTCATTACGAAGAAGAATTGCTCAACTGGATTTATGAAAAGGGTGAACTGATTTTCTTTACCAAAGAAGATATGCTGAATTTTATGAAATACCGTGTGGACGATGCTTTGGACAAGATGAATTTGGGTAAGATATTCAATATCAGTGATGAAGGATATCAACCGATGAAATGGTTTGACGAAGATGTATTTGCAAACGAACTCGATGATTTTTTTGCCAAAAGACCGACTGCCTATACCAAACACGATAAAAGTATCACTGCAAACGATTTGTTTTAAAAAAATAAAAATATGGAAAGACTATGGTGGCTGAACGATGAGAGTCAGCAAATATTGAACAGAGGCTATTTATTAAAAGGTGAAACGCCACAAAAAGCGATTGAAAGAATTGCGACCGCAGCGTGCAAAAGATTATACAAACCCGAACTCAAAGAAGCATTTATAGAAATGATTGAAAGAGGCTGGATGAGTTTGTCTTCTCCGATTTGGGCCAATCTCGGTACCGAAAGAGGCTTGCCAATCTCGTGTTTCAATGTCCATGTACCTGACGACATCGAAGGCATCACCGGGAAATTGGGTGAGGTGATTATGCAAACCAAAACAGGTGGCGGAACTTCGGGTTATTTTGGCGAACTGAGACCAAGAGGAAGTGCCGTAACCGACAACGGGAAGAGTAGTGGGGCAGTGAGTTTTATGAAACTTTTTGATACTGCGATGGATACGATTTCACAAGGCGGTGTTCGTCGTGGTGCTTTTGCAGCTTATCTCGATATTGACCATCCCGATATAGAAGAATTTCTTCAAATTAAAGATATTGGAAACCCAATTCAAAACCTATTTAATGCAGTTTGTGTTCCCGATTACTGGATGCAGGAAATGATTGAAGGCGACCACGAAAAAAGAGAAATCTGGGCCAAAGTATTGCAGAGTCGTCAGCAAAAAGGATTGCCTTATATTTTCTTTTCAGACAATGTCAACCGCAACAAACCCGAAGTTTACAAAGACAAAAACATGCGAATCAATGCGAGCAATTTGTGTTCTGAAATTGCTTTGCCATCCAATGAAAATGAATCTTTTGTATGTTGTCTGTCTTCGATGAATCTTGAATTGTACGATGAATGGAAAGATACCGAAGCCATCAAATTGGCAGTTTTCTTTTTGGACGCAGTGATGTCCGAATTTATTGCAAAAACAGAAGGGAACTACTATTTGTCAGCAGCACATAATTTTGCAAAAAACCACAGAGCATTGGGGCTGGGTGTATTGGGCTGGCATTCTTATCTTCAGAAAAACAGGATAGGATTTGAAAGTTTGCAGGCCAAAACACTGACCAATAAAATCTTTGGCGAAATTCAGGAAAAATCGCTCAAAGCTTCAAAAGATTTGGCATTGATTTATGGCGAACCCGAAGTGTTGAAAGGCTACGGCAGAAGAAATACAACCCTGATGGCAATTGCTCCAACGACCACTTCGTCTGCTATTTTTGGTCAGACTTCACCCGGTATTGAACCCTACAGCAGCAACTATTACAAAGCCGGTTTGTCCAAAGGGAATTTTGTAAGAAAAAACAAATTTCTGAAAGAATTATTGGAAGAAAAAGGAATAGACAACGAAGATACCTGGCGCGAAATTATGTTGCACAACGGCAGCGTTCAGCATATTGAAGAACTGACACAGGATGAAAAAGATGTTTTCAAAACCTTTAAGGAAATCAGTCAGTACGAAATTATATTGCAGGCATCTATCCGTCAGAAATTCGTTGATCAGGCGCAAAGTCTGAACCTGAATATTCCGCCAAATCTACCGGTAAAAGAAGTCAATAAACTGATTATTGAAGCCTGGAAATTGGG
>JAQVKJ010000293.1 GCA_028694715.1 Weeksellaceae bacterium
ATGAATTCTGTAACCAATTGACTATAAGTGCATATTGAAAACATTGGTCAAAATTTAACAACAATCCTATGAAAAAAATCTTCTTATTTCTGTTATTTATTTTTCTAAGTCAAAATACTTATGCTCAAGAAACTGAAAATAATGTTCAAGAATTACCAACCGAATATGGTGTTTATACAATCCCTTTGTGGACAAAATTGACCCTTGAATTAAAAGAAACTTCCAAAGATAATTTTGAATATAGAATTATAAGTAGTGAAACTTATGATGAAATGTATTCTTTTGATAAGCGTGAAAAGGTTTTTTCTGATGATCCAAAAGAAAATACAGTAGATATATTATTCGTCGGAGCCTATTACAATGAAGGTAAAGAAGATAAGGACTACAAAACCTTACTTAAAATCAGAAATAATTTAAAAGTTCCTTTAATGTATAAAGCCGACATTAAATATTATTTCAAAGAGGATTTTGAAAACACAAGTATTGTTGGAGCTTTTCCCGGAACTGATACTCAAGAAATATGGGCCCACAAAATTGATTTAATAAGCTTGTATGATTTTGAAGTATTAAAAATGAATGAATAAAAATGCAGCATACAGCAAGGATAGCTGATGAACAACCCAATTTTTACAACCGACTTCCAATTGAAAACAAAAAAACAACCTCTTTGGAAGTGATTTAAATTCGTTTTAACAATCATATAAAAAACTTGCTGACGGCAATAATGACTAAAAAAAAGAATTTTTTGAAATTTATCTTGATTTTAATTTTATTAAATACAACAGACTCATTATCAGCTGCTCAGGACTATGCGCAAATAAAACATCGACTTAAAAAGTCAAAATAAGAACTGCCTTTACTCTTCAGTTCAGCAATCTCGAAACTATGAATTTTGAAATAATGGCTAAAAAACACTTTCCAGAACTTGTTTCCAGCCTTTCCAATCATCGGTCAGATTGGAGTTGTGAAAGAGAAGACAGTACTGTCCGTTCACCCGCTCCACGGCTTTCCTGAGACGGAGAAGTTCGGCCGTAGCCTCTTCCGGACTGAGTTTCCCGTAGTGTCTCAAACTGACATCCATGGCACAAAAAGGATGAAGTTTCAGCAATGTTTTTTCCTCTCTTTCAAGATCATACCAATAAAAAGGAGTACAGGTACCTGCCCTAAAGCCAATTGTATCAGCATAACCCATGGTATAATCGTCAGTGATACCCACCGAGAGCAAATCCCTGTATGTTGACGGAAAAGTCAAACGCAAATAGTGTTGTCGTGAAAGACGAACCGGGCGAGAGAGTACTGCCTGAAGTCGGGCACATTCTCTTTTTAAAATCTCACGATGGCCAAAGGAAGCATAAGAAGGATGTATGCCGCTTTCCGCCCAACTGGAAACTTCGGAAATAAGCTTACGAAAGGCCGTATTGCTCACCGGATTGTTTTTGTCATAAGTGCCATAATCGCCCATGAGCCAAAAGAAAATCACTGGAACTCCGTGTTTTTCGGCCAATTCAAAGAAGTAGTCAAAAGTATCAAAAGGATCCTTTTTTTTGCCCAAAAAGACTGAGACCCTGTCGGAGACTTCAGCAAAGTGCCCTTTCAGCAAAGCCTTGAAAAAGGCAGCTGAATTTCTGAGCCATCCTTTGTATTGATATTTCCACGCTTGGTCCACATCAGAAGTCAGAAGTATGTTGAACTTTCTTTCTTTGAAAACCAGTGTGGGATAAATCGTTTTTAGCTGCTGTTGCAAACCGATGATCCACTCATCCACAAAAGGGCTTGCATACACCTTTCCGTGTCCACTGAATCTGCCGTGTTTGTCGGCTGTATGCGGTAGGTATTCCTCATATCGGCTCAACGCATAAAAACATTTTCCGACCGGTTTCAAGTCCCCGAAGTTAATTTTTTCATCAAGACCGGTTTGAAACATCACCTCATCCACAGCCAGGCTATGACCTGAGGGGAGTTGCTCATTGGAATAATTGATGAGCGGCCATGCTGTGGAGGCAGCGGTTTGCAAATTATCGGTGTATTCGGTTTGTAAGCCCGAAAATTCATTGCACACAAAATCAAACAAAAAACGGATGCGTTTTGTAATCTGAGGCGAATAAATCAGGACTTTCTGCATGATTCAGGGTTTGTGTCGGAGGATTCAGAGCAATCCTTCTTCGGCAAAGCTAAAGTAATTTTTTTGAGTGATAATCACATGGTCGAGTACTTCAATATCGAGCGAACGGGCAGCGGTTTTGATTTTTGAAGTGATTGATTTGTCGGAATGGCTGGGTTTGAGGTTGCTCGAGGGATGATTGTGTACCAGCACTATGCCGGTAGCTCCTTCGAGCAATGCGTGCTTAAAAATCAGTCTGGGGTCAACCACGGTTTGGGTGATTCCGCCTGCACTGATTCTTTCTTTTTTGAGTACCAAGTTTTTCTGATTGAGGTAAAGCACCCAGAATTCTTCAGTATTGAGGTCTCCGAGCAATGGCTGCATGAGTTCAAAAATATCGGTTGCCGAACGGATGCGCGGTTTGACCGAGAGTTCTTGTGTGGCCTTTCGTCTGCCAATTTCAAGGGCGGTAATCACAGTGACCGCCTTGACAGGACCTACGCCCTTGAATCTACACAATTCTTTGACCGATAGTCGCGAGAGGTCATTCCAATTGTTGTCCACCGAAGCCAATATTTGTTTGGCAAGGTCCAATGCAGAGTTCTGTCGGTCTCCGCTCCTGAGTAGAATCGCAAGAAGTTCGGAATCCGACAGGCTTTGCTGTCCTTTGCTGAGCATCTTTTCTCTGGGACGGTCGTCCTCAGCCCAGTTCTTTATAGATTTCTGACGGTAGTCCATGTTTTCTGTTAAAGAATTGAAAAGGATAAAGTTAATAAAAATAAAAAG
>JAQVKJ010000294.1 GCA_028694715.1 Weeksellaceae bacterium
TCTGGCCCGTCCAATGGCGTCTATTTCGTCAATAAAAATAATGGAGGGTGCTTTGTCCTTTGCGTTTTTGAATAGGTCACGCACTCTGGATGCGCCCACGCCTACGAACATTTCCACGAAATCTGAGCCCGAGAGCGAGAAGAAAGGAACCTTTGCTTCGCCGGCTACTGCTTTTGCAAGCAAAGTTTTACCGGTACCCGGCGGCCCTACGAGCAGAGCTCCCTTGGGGATTTTTCCACCGAGTTTGGTGAATTTCTCAGGGTTCTTCAGAAAATCTACAATTTCTTCCACTTCTTCTTTGGCTCCTTCCAGTCCTGCAACATCCTTGAATGAAACTCTGACTTTGTCGTTTTCATCAAAAAGCTTTGCCCTTGATTTTCCAATGTTGAAGATTTGTCCCCCGGGGCCACCGCCTGCAGCACCGATTCGTCTGAACATGAAGAACCAAAGTGCGCCAAAAATAAGTACCCAGATCATGATTGACCAAAAGAAGTTGCTGAATTTATCGGGGGGTATATTGGTATATTTGATGTCGAGCTGTTTTTCAGCAATGGCTTTCTCAATGTCCTTTTCAAAGTTTGCATTGTCGGCGACGATAAATGAGTACTGTGGGGCCGACTGCGAAAATGCGGTGAGATTGTTGTTGTCTTTGTCAAACTCCTTGAATTTGTCCAATTTCAGTGCTTCTTTGGTCAGAAAGACATCTACCCGGTTTTCTTCAAGATTCAGCCGTACATTTTTCACATAACCTTCGTTGAGGTATTCAAAAAAAGTGCTTCTGTCCAACCGTTGGGTTTCATTGGACAAATTGCTTGAAAAAAGCCAAAATCCAATCAGCGTCATTCCGACAATTGCATAAATCCACATCGGATTAAATGAAGATCCGCCAGGCTTCTTGTTGTTGGGATTGTTTCCGTTGTTCTTGCTTTTATTTTTGTTGTAATTATCCAAGTTTCTGTTTTTTTAATTGGTTAAAGAAATTTGTTTTGCATCTCCCCACAAACCTTCCAAATCATAGAAGAGCCTGTGTTCTCTCTGAAAAATATGAACGATAATATTGGTGTAATCCATTAAAATCCATTGTGCATTTTCAATTCCCTCAATGTGCCAAGGTTTTTCACCGGTATGTTTTCTGACTTGTTTTTCTATCGCTGCTGAAATGGATGCTGTATGTGTATTTGAATTCCCGGTGCACAAAATAAAGTATTCGCAAAATGTGTTCTCAATTTCGGTTAAATCCAGAATAACAATGTCTTCCCCTTTTATGTTTTGTATTGAATCAACGATGGTGTCAATCAGTGTTTTTGAGTCAGTCTGTTTTCTCATTCAATCTTTTATAAAGTCTGTCATTTAGTTTGTAAAAATAGTGAATAATCGGCTAATGTATCAACTTTTAATATCTTTGAAGCATCCAAAATATGAATTTAAATTTCGTCTATGGAAATTCTTTATTACAAGTCACTTGCAAACACCAATACCACACTCTTGGAACTATCCAAAAAAAATGCCAAACACCTGACTGCGCTTTGGACTGACAACCAAAGCGAGGGGAGAGGTTACGCCGGCAACAAATGGATGGGCAGAGCAGGAGAGAATATTGCGCTTAGTCTGTTGACAGTTAGTGATTTGGGTTACAATGAACTCGTTTATTTTAATCAATGGATCAGTGTGGTAGTCGCGGACATATTAAAAGCACACACACCTGAAATTTATGTGAAATGGCCGAATGACATCATTGCGGATGACAATAAGTTGTGTGGCATTTTGATTGAAACACGACGATCCGACAATCTGCTGTATGTCGTTAGTGGCATTGGTATCAATGTCAACCAAGTCCATTTTGAAAATCAACCCAAAGCCGTTTCATTGTCGATGCTGACCGGACAGAAATTTGATTTAAAAAAAATGGTGTCTGACATACTGGCAGGACTTGTGGACAGATATTCTCAAATTGAAAACAAAGATTGGCATAATATTTCGAAAGCTTATGTGGACAGGCTCTACAAAAAAAATGAAATTTGTTCGTTCAAGTCAGCTCATGGATTGTTTGAAGCTTCCATTGAGGGGGTCAGTTCTGAAGGTGAATTAATTTTGAAAACAAGCGATGGTATTGAAAGAAAGTTTGTGCACAAATCGATTGAAATGCTGTACTAAGAGCAATCCGACCGCCCTGAGATTTTTGCCTTTATTTTTTGAAAATCCAATAAAAAAGTCGTTGGATTTGTTAAACATTGCCAAATGATATAAGGATTTAAATTGCTTTTGTAATTTTGATTAGAAAATGAGGTTCGGGTTAAAAAACAGAAGGTTTATTCATTTTTCGCTGATTGTCTGTACGATTTTGATACAGCTGATTATTCTTTTGTTTTTCTACAACGAGTATTTCAATGAGCGAAAACTCACCGTCATATGGAAGCAATTGGAAGATACAAGAATGTTGAAACAATTGACCGACAATTCCAGAAAAGAATTAACTACTGCCAGAAGCCATCTCCATAAATATTTAGCTGATAATCAAAGAGAAGACTTGGAAATGTATTTTCAATCTCTCCGCAATCTGAACGGAAATATTGACAGCATCAAATCCTATGAAAACACTTTTACTTTGCTTAAATCAGAAAACAATTCAGTAAAAAGAGATTTTCCAGAACTTGGAACACTGGAAGGCATCATTGATTCTGTTTACAGTTTGTCGAAAGAAAATAGGCCGTCCACTGATGACAACTTTCAAATCAAAAAAGTCGAAATAGACAAAGGTGTTGAGAAATTTGAAATGGAAATTACTCACACAACGGACAGTATCGAAAAAAAGAAATTTTTTCCCAGAGTGTTTGATGCCATCAAAGGAGATGTTCCAGTTCAGAGAGACACAGTTTATATCAA
>JAQVKJ010000295.1 GCA_028694715.1 Weeksellaceae bacterium
GTATCGATTCTGCTTTCCGGATTTTCTGTGATTTCTTTGATGTTTCGTGCATGTCCGCTACGCCGCTTGTATTCGTCGGTACTGTGCCAGGGTTTTTCATTGGCTCCTTTCTCTATGATTTCCTCCACAATGGTGTTCCACTCACCACAGGTTTTGCACTGCCCCATCCATTGAGCGAAATGGGTACCGCAGTTTTGACAGAAAAAGCCGGTTTTGGTTTTGGACATTTCGAAAAATTTCTATCCAAAAATACATTATTTTTAATCGAAAATCGATGCCTTTGTATAGAATCTACGAAGTTAGCGTCGCAGGATTTAATAATATGGATTGCTTCTCCAGTAATTTCTTCCCTGAATCAATCTGTCCAGATTGACCGTCAGTCCGAAATGATTGGTGTTGGAGCCTTTGTAATAATTGGCGTGTGCAAAATCAAATCTAAAGGCGTTGATTCGGATACCGAAACCGTATGTCAGTCCGGCAAAAGTTCTGTGGTCTTCGATTTTGAGTTCGTTGCCTCTTTTGAAATTGTAGCCGAGTCTCAGGTTGAAACCTTGTCCCGGAAAAAGTTCTGCGCCCAAGGATACATGGTCGATGAATTTTCGTCCGAATTTGGTTTCGTTTCCATTTTCATCATAAGGCATAGAAATGTCGAATTTCTGAAGGTCGTGTAGTGTTAGGCTCAATTCCAGCGGCACATGTTCCAAGCGTTGCGAAAGCCCGAGGTTGATTTGTAGCGGCATTTTTTCTTTGGTACCGGCATAAGTCTGTATCTGAAATCCCAGATTCCTGACCGCAAGCGAAACATTGGTGTTGTAGTCCACATCGTGAAAAACCAATCCAAAATCTGCGGCCACCGCCTGTGAGCTATAACTTTCGATTCTGGAATTGATGTATTTCACACTTGCAC
The DNA here is from genome assembly GCA_028694715.1 of Weeksellaceae bacterium. Lineage (GTDB taxonomy): Bacteria > Bacteroidota > Bacteroidia > Flavobacteriales > Weeksellaceae > Moheibacter. The sequence goes on from JAQVKJ010000295.1 coordinate 908, forward strand.
CTACGGTAAAAAAATCGCTCAACCGATGGGCATAACCCAATGAAATTGCAAGGTCTTTGGCGGTAAAATCGGCGGTGGGTACATCGTTCTCGTCATATCCTCTGAAATCGCCGTAATCCACATACTGGGCGTGCAGCGAAAAGAAGTTGTAGTCATCGTACTGGTACACGCCGGAAAGGGTGCCAAAATTCACATCCGCCAGATAATTGATGTAATTAAAAGCAACGAATCCATGCGACATTTCGCTGGCCAATGCAGGATTCCAGTAAGACATGTTCGGGTCGCCGTCCCACATCGACTGTGCATTTCCGCCCAAGGCAGCCTGTCGTGGAGAAGTGGTGATGTTCACAAATTCATATACCCTCGTTCCGTCCTGTGCGAAAGTCAACACACCGAACAATAGCAGCAATAAACCCGTGAATTTTGTCATTTGGCAAAAGTAACAATAATACAAATAACGAATACTCCCGGTTTTTCTTGTATCTGAATTCATTTAATATTGAGTCCGCAACAATTTTATTTCTCCAAAGATTGATTTGAGAATCGTCCTGCTTCATCCTCTCCCGCATGGTTTTCATCGACGGGCGAAAGAATCCAATACTGCCAAGGTGAAAAACTGAGTTCAATTCCATTCCACAAGTGAATACGACCGGGCATATAATTTTCAAAAGCACCTGTCAGCGGAAGTGTGAAATTCCTTGTTTGGGCAGACAGATTGGCGAGATAAATGAGTTGTCTGCCCTTATTTTCTCTCACAAAAGCCAGTATATTTTTGTCGTCAGAAGTGTTGATTCTCCGATAGGTTGCTTTTCTAAAACCGCCGTTTAATGCGGGATGATTGTTTTTTAATTTTCCGAGTGCCGTGTACACCTTGAACATCTTTCCTTTGTTTTTGAGAATTTCGTCTTTTTCAAAAAATTTAAGTCGGTGTTGTGCGTCGTATTCCTGTCCGTTGTATATCAGTGGCAGTCCGGGGAGCAGATAAGTCAATGCGGCGAACGCTTCTTCTGCTTCGCCAAGTCTTTCGGAGGCACTTCCCTTCCATGCATTTTCGTCGTGGTTGGAAGTAAAACGCATAAACACGGTTTGGGAAGAATAATTTTCTTGTTCCCAACGAATTGCTTCATCCAGGTGGACAACATTTTTTCTACCGGCGGCTATTTCGTTCATCAGGTAATGGATTTTCCAGTCATAACCTACGCTGAATGCCATTTGCAGAAATTCACGGTGGTCAGATTCGGCGAGCATGAACACCGCTTTGGTTTCTCTTAATTTTGAAACTGCGAATTCCCAGAAATCCAGTGGAACCATGTCAGCCACATCACAACGAAAACCGTCGATATCGGTTTCTTTCAGCCAAAATTCCATCTGTTTGTACATGGCTTCGCGGAGTTCCTTGTGTGCATAATTTAGGTGTGCCACATCATTCCATCCCAATGATTTTCCGTTGCGGTCTGTGGGTTCTGTGATTTCTCCTTTTTGGTTTTTGTGATAGAATTCAGGTCGTTCGGAGAGCCATTTGTGGTCCCAACCGGTATGGTTGGCGACCCAGTCGAGGATCACAAAAATCCCCAATGCGTGGGCTTTGGAGACCAGTTGTTTGAAATCCTGCATACTTCCATAATCGGGATGAATGGCCGTATAATCTGCTATGGCGTAAGGACTTCCCAGCGTTCTTTTTCTTTGGGATTCATCTTCTATGCTTTCTATGAGCGACAGATTTTCAGCTTTTCTTTTTGTCAACGAAATCGGTTGTATGGGCATGAACCATAGGATACGGACACCGAGTTCCTTGAGCAGTGGAAGGTCTTTTTCAAAAGATTTGAATGTACCTTCTTTGGAATACTGCCTAATATTCACTTCATAAATCACTGCATTTTCAAGCTCGGTGTGTGAAAAATCTCTCATGTCCTTTTTTCTTTTGATTCTTTCAGCCTAAGTTTTTCACCGTTCAGAACAATATCGAGCGG
>JAQVKJ010000296.1 GCA_028694715.1 Weeksellaceae bacterium
ATAGTACTTGCATTTGTATTATCAATTCTTGTGCCAATCGAAATACCTTCTGTTGCGTTTTGTTAGAATTCTCGCATGATATTTATCAGGTTTGATCCTAAGGCGATAAAAATAAGGTGATTTCAAAAAAAATCCCGGTAAAAAAATTACCGGGACCCTCTCTACTAAAACTTAAGTACCATGAAAACTCAACTACCTTATGAAAAGAATAGTACTTGCTTTTGTATTATCAATTCCTGTGCCAATCGAAACATCTTCTGTTGCGTTTTGTTAGAATTCTCACATGATATTTATCAGTTTTAATTGCAAGACAATAAAAATAAGGTGATTTCAAAAAAAATCCCGGTAAAAAAATTACCGGGACCCTCTCTACTAAAACTTAAGTACCATGAAAACTCAACTATCTTAGGAATTAAGAATAGTACTTAATATTATATTATCAAAAATTAAACCAAAAATCATCAAAACGGATATTTATTTTTATTAATTAAATAATCCGCGATTTCAGTTCTCAATTGCACAATATTCGGATATTCATTGTAACGGGTAAACCTCCTAAGGCCAGACATCATCATTTGCAGTTCATCTCCTTCTGCAAAGGAAATGATTCCTGTGGTGGCTTCGTGCTTGATCTTTTCAACCGAACTGTATAATTGTATCATAGCCAATTTTCCGGCAAATTCAGCATCGGCTGCTTTGTGGTTCAGCATTTTTTCTGCCCTGAGTACCGCACTCTCTGCCATATAAATTTCAATCAAAATATGAGCGGCTCTCAAAATTAATTGTTGATGTTTTTCCAAATCGGCTCCAAATTTCTGTAAGGCGGCACCTGCCACCATAAAGAAAGATTTTTTAAGGTTGGATAAAATTTCCTTTTCTTGTGAGAAGGGTATGGAATAATCGGGCGTGTCAAAGGAAGGAATGCTCATCAGTTCATTGGCGACATTCATCGCAGGCGACATCAAATCTATTCTTCCTTGAAAGGCCCTTTTGACCAACATACCAATTGAGTGAAGGCTGTTGATTTCATTGGTTCCTTCATAAATCCTTGAAATCCGGGCATCTCTCCAAGCCGCTTCCATCGGCATTTCTTTTGAATAACCCATTCCGCCCATGATTTGAATTCCCGAATCCGCAGCCAATTGGCTCGCATCCGAAACCCAGACTTTTAGAATGGAACATTCAATCGCAAATTCTTCCACTCCCTTCAGCTCTGCCTCATTTTTGGGCATCCCCGCCTTGATGTTGTCTTCTATGGCATTTTCTATGTCCTTAGAAGCACGATAAACACCTGATTCAGAAGCGAAAGCTTGTACTGCCATATTTGCCAGTTTTTCTTTGATTGCGCCAAAAGTATTGATGGAAACTCCGAATTGTTTCCTTTCATCGGCATAATTCAACGAGCCGTCCAGAATTCTCCTTTGCGCTTCCAGACAAGCAGCAGCCAGTTTGATGCGACCAACATTCAGCGCATTCATTGCGATTTTGAAACCTCCGTTTCTTTCACCAAGCATATTTTCTACCGGAACTTTGACTTCATTCATAAATACCTGACGGGTAGAAGAAGCAACGATTCCCAATTTATGTTCCTCTTCGCCCAGTGTAAATCCTTCTCCGGCCTTCTCTTTTTCTATGATGAAAGCAGTTATGTTTTTGTCGTCTTCTATCCTTGCAAAAACGATGAACAAATCAGCAAAACCCGCATTGGTAATCCACATTTTATTTCCGGTGATGCTGTAATATTTTCCGTCATCGCTAAGAACCGCTTTGGTTTTTCCCGAATTGGCATCTGACCCGGCTTCCGGTTCAGTGAGTGCATAAGATGAAAACCATTCTCCGGTAGCCAATTTGGGAAGGTACTTTTTCTTTTGTTCTTCATTTCCATAGAGCAATATCGGAATGGTACCAATACCGGTATGGGCTCCGTATGCTGTTGACAATGAGCCAGTAGCTCCCGACAAATAATCACATACCAAAACGGTGGTCACGAATCCCATTCCCAAACCATTGTATTCTTCAGGAACGGAAATTCCCAGAAAGCCCAATTCACCCATTTGTTTCATCAATTCCTCAACCAGTTGATAGTCTTTCTCTTCGATTTGTGCCTTTTTGGGCCAAACTTCTCTGTCAATAAACTCCTTGGCGGTCTGAAGCATCATTTTCTGCTCCTCGCTGAAATCTTCCATTGTGAATATGTCATTCCAACTCTGGTCTATTGTCAAAAACTCACCGCCTTTTAATCTTTTTTTATCGTTCATCTCTTATGTAGTATTTTAATTTATAAGTATTAAAGCATTTCAAACACAGAAGCCGCCCCCTGTCCTGTTCCCACACACATGGTAACTATTCCGTATTTTTTGTTTTGTCGTTTTAATTCATTCAACAACTGAACGGTCAGTTTGGTGCCGGTGCAGCCCAATGGATGTCCCAATGCAATCGCACCTCCATTAACATTCACAAGGTTCGGATTCAAATCCAATTCACGGATGACAGCCAGCGACTGAGAAGCAAAAGCTTCATTGAGTTCAATCAAATCAATGTCTTGTAGCTTCAGCCCGGTTTGTTCCAACACTTTTGGCACCGCATATCTTGGTCCGATTCCCATAATTCGCGGCGGTACCCCAACCGTTGAATATCCGGCCAGTCTGGCAATAGGTTCAAGATTAAGTTCTTTGACCATTTTCTCTGACATGACCAATACAAAAGCGGCTCCGTCGGACATTTGTGACGAATTACCGGCCGTTACCGAACCTCCATTTGCAAATACCGGTTTAAGTTTTGATAGGGCTTCGAGCGAAGTGTCGGCTCTGGGTCCTTCATCCTTATCAAAAATCATTTTTTGGGAGTGTATTTTTTCGTCCGCACCCA
>JAQVKJ010000011.1 GCA_028694715.1 Weeksellaceae bacterium
CTTTTGCCCGTTGATCGGGGCGGGTTTCTAATTGGAAGAAATCTTCAAAAGATTTGATTTGAATGTCCAGAAAGTCCGGAAACTCGGCCTGGGCCTTGGTTGCTGAAAAACTGATTCTCTGATTTCCCTGAGTCTTTACATCTTTTTTACTCATAAGAATTTTTAGAAAAATAGGTTAAAAAAATATTTTGTTCTCCAAAAAATATCAGACATTTGCTCTGAGAGCTCGTGCCCAACTGCAACACTGGTATATCTTTTCACAGCGTAGTGCAAAATATTTTTTCCTTTTTTAGAACAGAAAACGGTTTACAAAAAAAAACAAACAAAAAAACCCCTCCAGTATCTCTGGAGAGTTGATTATCAGTAAGTTATTTAAATATAACCGTTCGTCATTCTTAAAAGGACTGCAAATGTACTAAATAATTTTTAGATTCCATTCATTTTGAACATTTATTAAAGACAAAAAAAAAGGCCGCCCTTCCGGACAGCCTTTGGATTTTATCTGAATACGGGAATTAAGCAACTTCCACTTCAGCACCAGCTTCCTGAAGTTGTTTCGCCAAAGCTTCTGCTTCGTCTTTAGAAACACCTTCTTTGATTGGTTTTGGAGCGCTGTCAACCAGGTCTTTGGCGTCTTTCAACCCCACACCAGTCAAATCTTTAACCAGTTTCACAACCGCAAGTTTGCTTGCGCCTGCTGCTTTCAAGATGACATCAAATTCTGTTTTTTCTTCTGCCGCAGCGGCGTCTCCACCTGCAGCAGGACCAGCAGCAACTGCAACAGCAGCAGCAGCAGGTTCGATTCCGTATTCTTCTTTAAGGATATTTGCCAGCTCGTTTACATCTTTTACGGTCAGGTTTACCAAATCCTCAGCTAATTGTTTTAAATCTGCCATTTTTAATAATTTTTTTGTTGAACAACTTTTTAAAATAATGTTTGTTTCGGGTTAAATCCAACCTTCCACATTATGTAATAATTTAGAGTGCGTACTAATTTTCTCTTTCAGAAAGCGTCTTAACGATACCCGCAATCTTCTGTCCACCGGTCTGAAGTTGTGAAACAACTGTCTTAAGCGGTGACTGAAGAAGACCGATGATCTCTCCAACCAATTCTTCTTTTGATTTGAGGTTTGACAAAGCATTAAGCTGGTCATCCCCCACAAACACTGCCTGATCTACCCAAGCGGCTTTCAGAATCGGTTTATCGGATTTCTTTCTAAAATTCTCAATTACTTTGGCCGGAGCGTTGCCTCGTTCTGCCATCATAATTGCTGTATTGCCCTTCAGTGAATCGTACAGTCCGTCGAATTCTTTGGCTTCGACTCTCTCCATCGCCTTTCTCAAAAGGGTGTTTTTCACCACTTTGACAGATATGTCTCCTCTGAAACATTGTCTTCTCAACTCAGTGGTTTTTGCTGAGTCCAAGCCCTCAATATCTGTAAGATACAGGATGTTTGACTCTTCAAGCAATGCAGTCAGATCATCGATCACCTGTGCTTTTTGTTCTCTTGTCATTGACATAGCTTCTTACTTTTATGATTGGTTTAAACTCTTTGGATCTATCGGAATTCCGATACTCATGGTACTTGATAGGGTAACACTTCTCATGTAGGTACCTTTTGCGGTAGAAGGTTTCAGCTTCAACAGTGTACTTACCAGTTCTACTGCATTTTCCTTGATTTTCTCAGGCGTAAATGACACCTTTCCTATGGCTGCATGGATGTTTCCGTATTTATCCACTCTGAAATCGATTTTACCTGCTTTCACATCTGATACAGCTTTACCTACTTCAACTGTAACGGTACCTGCTTTTGGGTTTGGCATCAACCCTCTCGGGCCAAGCACACGACCCAACGGGCCTAATTTACCCATAACAGCCGGCATGGTTACAATCACATCAACATCGGTCCATCCGTTTTTGATTTTCTCAAGATATTCGTCCAGACCAACGAAGTCAGCACCTGCTTCTTTGGCTTCTGCCTCTTTGTCTGGCGTAACCAATGCAAGTACTTTCACATCTTTACCTGTTCCGTGGGGAAGGGAAACCACACCGCGCACCATTTGGTTTGCTTTCTTTGGGTCAACCCCCAAACGAACAGCAATATCAATGGAAGCGTCAAACTTTGCGGTATTGACCTCCTTAACCAGAGCGGCAGCTTCGTCTATTGTATAAAGTTTTGTTTTATCAACTTTTGCGTTTGCTTCCTTTTGTTTCTTTGTTAACTGAGCCATTTTTCAATTTTTTAAAATTACTCAGGAGCTTGTCCTCCTTTTACAGCTATACCCATTGAGCGGGCAGTACCCGCTACCATTTTCATTGCAGCATCGACAGTGAAGCAGTTCATGTCCTGCATTTTGTCTTCTGCTATTGCTCTAACCTGATCCCAGCTCACGGTAGCTACTTTGACACGGTTGGGTTCTCCTGAACCTTTTTTGGCTTTTGCAATTCCCAATAATTGGACTGCTGCAGGTGGTGTTTTGATTACAAACTCAAAAGACTTGTCCTGATAAACCGTAATAACAACCGGCAAAACCTGTCCCTGTTTTTCTTGGGTACGGCCGTTAAACTGTTTACAAAACTCCATAATATTGACGCCTGCAGCACCCAATGCCGGCCCTACTGGTGGCGAAGGATTTGCTTGACCGCCTCTTACCTGAAGCTTTATAATTTTTTCAACTTTTTTTGCCATTTTCTGTTTTTAATTTTGAATAAAAAATGAGTTTGGAAGCATTTATTATTCAGTAATTTAGGATACTCACATTACCTAATTTTACTTTTCGGACTGCAAAAGTATAAAAATATTTTATCCCCGCAATACTTAATCGCATGTTTTTTTATCTGCTGTACGAGTAATATCACAAACGCCGTCTTTTGGTGACGGCGTTTATAAAATATTAGATTTTGTATTCACTATATTTTCTCGACTTGCATAAATGACAACTCCAATGGATTTTTACGGCCAAAGATCAACACCATCACTTCGAGTTTTCTTTTCTCTTCATTGATTTTTTCCACCGTACCGCTGAAGCCGTTGAATGGTCCGTCTATGATTTTTACGGTTTCTCCAACCAGATAGGGAATGTTCATCAGATTTTCATCTGATTCGGCCAGTTCATCTACCCTACCAAGCATTTTATTGACTTCTGACATTCTCATTGGTATGGGCTCTCCGCCTTTGGTAGCACTCAAAAAGCTGATAACTCCGGGGATGCTTTTGATGATATGGGGTACTTCGCCTTTTAGCTCAGCTTCAATCATCACATAGCCTGGATAATAGACCTTCTCTTTTTGTACTTTTTTACCGTTTTTTATCTGGATGACCTTTTCCATAGGCACCACAATTTGTCCAATGTAATCTTGTAATTTGTGGTACTCGATTTCATCTTCAATATAGGCCTTGATTTTAAGCTCTTGTCCGCTGACGGTTTTCAGCACATACCATTTTTTATCGCTCATAACTATAAATGTCTGAGATTCTTATTTGAGTATTTCAAATAAATTCTTGATTATCACATTCCCGAAGAATGAATCAACTGCATACAAAAATATAGCGAGAATCAGTGTAGCAATAGCTACAACGGTCGTATCTTGTTGCAACTGTGCCCAACTTGGCCAGGTGACATGATCTTTGAATTCGTAATAGGATTCCTTGATAAAGTTTAATGCTTTCATCATCTAATTGTTCTGCACGGGCACAAGGATTCGAACCCTGACCAGCGGTTTTGGAGACCGCGATACTAACCATTATACTATGCCCGTATGTGAGACAAGGTGTTTCAGAAAATTCGGAAACACCTCTCTCAATTAATATTATAATTATTTATTAGTCAAGAATTTGTGTTACCTGACCCGCTCCAACGGTTCTTCCTCCTTCACGGATTGCGAAACGGAGTCCTTCGTTCAGCGCGATGGGTTGAATCAGATCAACTTCAATTGTCAAGTTGTCACCCGGCAACACCATTTCTACACCTTCGGGCAGGTGGATTTCACCTGTCACATCAGTTGTTCTCACATAAAACTGAGGACGATATTTGTTGTGGAATGGTGTATGTCTTCCTCCTTCTTCTTTGGTAAGGATATAAACCTCTGCCTTGAATTTTTTGTGAGGAGTCACTGAGCCAGGTTTTGCGATGACCATACCACGGCGGATATCGGTTTTCTCAATACCTCTCAACAGCAGTCCCACATTGTCACCAGCCTCACCTCTGTCCAATATTTTACGGAACATTTCAACTCCAGTGATGGTTGAAGTCAGTTTTTCATCACCCATCCCTACGATATCCACACCGTCACCGGTGTTAATGATACCTGATTCGATTCGTCCGGTGGCAACAGTTCCACGGCCGGTGATTGAGAACACATCTTCGATTGGCATCAGGAATGCTTTGTCCTGATCACGAACCGGAAGTTCAATCCAGCTGTCCACTGCCTGCATCAATTCCATTACTGAATCGACCCATTTTTGTTCACCGTTCAAAGCACCTAAGGCTGAACCTCTGATTACAGGAGTATTGTCGCCATCATATTCGTATGTTGAAAGCAAATCTCTTACTTCCATTTCAACCAGCTCCAATAGTTCCTCGTCGTCAACCATATCGCATTTGTTCAAGAAAACAACGATTCTTGGAACATTCACCTGACGACACAAAAGGATGTGCTCACGGGTTTGAGGCATAGGGCCGTCGGTTGCTGCAACCACAAGGATCGCACCGTCCATTTGCGCAGCACCAGTAACCATGTTTTTCACATAGTCGGCGTGACCAGGGCAGTCAACATGTGCGTAGTGGCGGTCTGCTGTCTGATACTCAACATGCGAAGTGTTGATGGTGATACCTCTTTCTTTTTCTTCGGGAGCATTGTCGATTTGATCGTAAGCTCTTGCTTCTGACAAACCAGCGTCTGCCAGTACTTTGGTAATAGCAGCAGTCAAAGTGGTTTTACCGTGGTCAACATGACCGATGGTACCGATATTCAAATGCGGCTTATTACGATTAAAAGTTTCCTTTGCCATTTTAAAATAATTTCTATGTTATACTTAATTCTAATTTAATTTCAAATACCAAAAAAACCGGTGAATTTTGTTTCATATTCAACTCAGTTTTCTCTTTAACTGCGATGCTTAGAGCCAATGACGGGATTTGAACCCGTGACCTCGTCCTTACCAAGGAAGCGCTCTACCCCTGAGCTACATCGGCAAAATATTGAGCGGGAAACGGGACTCGAACCCGCAACATTCAGCTTGGAAGGCTGACGCTCTACCAATTGAGCTATTCCCGCTTGTTAAACCCGGTGTAACCGGAACTGTTCAGTTTGGTGGGGAGAGCAGGATTCGAACCTGCGAAGGTGTATACCAACAGATTTACAGTCTGTCCTCGTTGGCCGCTTGAGTATCTCCCCAAACTTAGTCTTTATGAGCCGGCAGAGGGATTCGAACCCACGACCCCGAGATTACAAATCACGTGCTCTGGCCAGCTGAGCTATGCCGGCTTTTATCTATGTTTCTATGTAAAAGAACAGTCCGTTTTGTTTAACGGACTGCAAATGTACGAAGTTTTATGTATTCTCCAAATTTTTGGAAAAAAATATTTAACAGCCTATTTGGCAGCTGTTTTTTCCTTTTTTCTGATGATCATTTTCTTTAAAGCTTCCACCGATAAATCAATGCATTCTTCGAATGACTGCCCTGATTTTTTTACAAATAAATCGTCACCGGGTACCTCCAAACGGATATCCACAAACTTGTTCTCCTTATCGGAAACATTCTCTACTCTCATCGATACCTGTGCCGCTATAATTTTGTCATAAAACTGTTCCAGCTTGGCTAATTTTTTTTCAACATATTCGTCCAATCCTGGCTTTGCGTTGAAATTCACTGTTTGAAGATTAATTGTCATAATTTTAATTTTTATCGCTCCTTGGATGAGCCTTGTTAAACACTTCTTTTAATTGTTCTATGCCACTATGGGTGTAAACCTGTGTCGCAGCCAAACTCGAATGCCCCAACAATTCCTTGATTGCATTCAAATTAGCACCACGATTCAGCAGATGCGTGGCAAAACTGTGCCTCATAATATGAGGGCTTTTGTTTGTCTTCGTACTGACGATACTAAGGTAGTTATTTACTAAATTATAAACAAATTTATCGTACAAAGCTTTGCCTCTTTTTGTCAGAAAAAGGTTGTCAAGCTCATTTCCGAAAAGCGTATTCCGTTCTTCTATATATGAATTCAGGTGCTCGTTTAGTTCATCGTTTATTGGAATCAACCGCTCCTTGTTTCTTTTGCCGATGACTTTGAGCCGTTTCTCAACCAAATCCACATCTGATAACCGCAAACCTATCAATTCGGCCCGGCGGATGCCCGTCTGATAGAGCAGTTCGAGTATCATCTGGTTGCGGTTTCCCTCAAAATCATCTGAAAAAATGCCGGGCAACTTAAACAAATTCAGAATCTCGTCTTCCGAAAATGGGATTCTCACCTTATTATTATGTTTCAACGAAGACACCATGGCGGCAGGAGACTTTTCTATCTCACCCACCTTTATTAAGTACTTGTAATAGGTTTTGAGTGAACTAATTTTCCGATTGATGCTCCTGCCCGACAAACCCGACCGAGACAAATGCATCAAGAAATTCCTGATATCGGTTTTGTCAGCACAGGCTATTTCATGGGTGGAATGTTCTCTCAAATAAAAGACAACAAAACCATTCAAATCGTTTTGATAACTTTCTATGGTTTTCTCAGAGTAATTTTTCTCTAACCTAAGATAATCCACAAACTTCTGTATTGACATAAAAAAAACTGTTCACCAAAGTTAAAAAACTTTGGTGAACAGCCTTATATCTATATGTAAAAAAGACTACGCTTCTTCTTTGCTCTGCATTCTTTGCTTGTATGCAGCTCTTGCTTTTTGTTGTCTTTTAATCACGGAGGGTTTGGTGAATTGCTGGCGACTTCTTAGCTGTCGAACTACTCCAGTTTTATCAAACTTCCTCTTGTATTTTTTCAATGCTTTGTCGATTGATTCTCCGTCTTTTACTGTTATAATCAACATAATAATTCTATTGTTTTTTTTAGGTCTGCAAATATAACAATGATTTTGATACTGGCAAATAATTTTAAGCTATTATTTTTTATGATTGAGGTTCACATTAATAAATTAGACATGTCATCGTCAAACGGCGACTCTCTTTTGCGTTATATCAATTGCATGACAAGCATTTTCATATAATTTTTTATGAATTCTCAGCGGTATCAAAAATTCCGTGTATTTATTGAAGGTTTCAATGCTTCAGAATGTTTCTACCGATAACCAACTTCTGAATTTCGGTAGTTCCTTCTCCTATCGTGCAAAGCTTTGAATCTCTATAATATTTTTCAGCCGGAAAATCCTTGGTATATCCATATCCGCCGAATATCTGAACAGCTTCATTGGCAATTCTCACGCAGGCTTCTGAAGCATAATATTTGGCCATGGCTCCTTCGGTACTCATCGGCTGATGATTGTTTTTGAGGTGAGCTGCCTTTCTAATCAGTAGTTCAGAAGCACTGATTTCGGTAGCCATTTCAGCCAGCTTGAAATTAATCGCCTGAAAATTCGCAATCGGTTGACCAAATTGATGCCGTTCTTTGGCGTATTTGAGCGCAGCTTTGTACGCACCTTTGGCAATTCCCAAACTGAGAGCAGCGATTGAAATTCTGCCACCGTCCAAAATATTCAATGCTTGATGAAATCCACTGCCAACTTCTCCCAAACGATGTGAATCGGGGACCCTGACATTATCAAAAATCAATTCTGCAGTTTCGGAAGCGCGCATGCCCAATTTGTTTTCTTTCTTACCTGAGCTGAATCCCTGCATTCCTTTTTCCAGAACAAAAGCAGTGGAGTTTTGTTTGGCTCCTTTCTCACCTGTGCGGGTCATCACCACGGCAATGTCGCCACTGATGGCGTGTGTAATAAAATTTTTGGCTCCGTTGATAATCCAGTCATCACCATCTTTTATGGCGGTTGTGCTCATTGCTCCTGCATCCGAACCGGTGTTGTGTTCGGTAAGTGCCCATGCACCTATGAATTCTGCGGTTGCCAATTTGGGCAGCCATTTGTTTTTTTGGTTTTCATTCCCAAAAGTCAATATGTGATTGGTACATAACGAATTGTGCGCAGCCACCGACAAGCCTATTGAAGGATCGATTTGTGAAATTTCATCGATGATGACCACATATTCATCATAAGACAAGCCACTACCACCGTAATTTTCTGGAACCAAAACACCCATAAAACCCAATTCACCTGCTTTTTTGAATACTTCCACGGGAAATTCCTGTGATTCATCCCATTCCATCATATGAGGTGCTATGTGTTGTTTTGCAAATTCCTTTGCAGAATCTGCTATGAATTTTTGGTCTTCGGAAAGTTCAAAGTTCATCATCTGAATTTTAATTGATTGCGGCCAAAATTAATGATTTTTGATTTAGTATTGCCTAAATTAAAAGAGAAAACATAGCACACCACGCTTGAAACCGCAGTATGACTAATCAAAAAAGACGACATGAGTTACATCCTGTCCATATATGCCAGAAGAAGCTTCAGACTGTCTTCATTGGTCAGGTCGATTTTGTTTTTCTTTATGTAATCTTCCACCTTTGCACTATCTTCTCCCAAAAGATTCACAAACCTTTTGCGGGATTTTGGAATGTCCACTACACTTTGATCTTTGAGTTTGATGAAGTACATGTCTTTAAGGGGTTTGTAGAATGCATCAGTACCCATGTCCATCGTGGTTTTGGCCTCTGTCGCAGCTACAAATTCAATTTTCTCCCTCTTGTACAATGAGTAATTGTCTCCGCTATACAATTCCACCAAAAAACCGTTCACATAGTTTTTCCCATCGTAGTATGTTGTGGATACATATTTCTTTTTGACTCCCTGAAACTCGACAATAGAATGCTGAAGTTTGTCAAGATTATACAGAAGGCCATCCACCTCATATTCCATTTCATCCAGATATGCATTGTATCTCATCGGATAAGAAGTAGGGAAATTGATAATATCGGCACTCAAAAAATTCTCATTAAAGTATGCTGACCCTTTGATGTCTCCCTCAGCGGCTTTCTCAATGGACAAAGAACCGATGGAAGTCAGACTAACACCCTGCCCACGCAATAGAGTTTCTTGAGAATAAAGACTAATCGACAACAAAATAGCAAAAAACAAACTAATAAATTTCATAATCTAAACATATTTATTTGACAAATATAAGGTAATTCAGACCAATTATCACAGAAAGCCCAATGAATAAGTTTAAGCTACCGAGGATCCTCCCGGCCATTCTGACCAGTTAGGGAATTTATTCAGGATAAGATTCATAAATATCTGAATCACTCATAAAACCTGAACGCTCAGTCACATGGCTTTCTCTGGATTTATGCCCCTTTCAAAAATAGGGTGAAATTTGAATCCCAATGGTCAAGACAATATCAGCAGCTCAGCAGTTACTTAGATATCCAGCTTATCGTTCGGATGAAGCACTCCGGAAACGATGCCCAAACAACCAACTTAATTTCGGACTTCCTCTGCCAAAAAGTCACAATTCGTCAATTGGCAGTATTTTTGATTTTTTCTGACAAAATGTTTGTAAAATGTCAGAGAACATCATAAACGAAGAAGAATTAAACGAAGAAACTGAAATTGAGAAAAATCAATCAAGCAGTGATGACGCTGAGAACGAGGCGCTTAAAGAAGAATTGAAAAATCAGAAAGAACAGTATCTGAGACTGTTTGCTGAATTTGACAATTACAAAAAAAGAACGGCAAAAGAGAGGTTAGAAATTTTTAAAACTGCCAATTCTGAAACCGTACTGGCATTGCTGCCGGTGATTGATGATTTTGAAAGGGCCATTACAGAAATCAGAAAAACTGAAAACGATGAAAAGCTAAAAGGCATAGAGTTGATTCAAAGCAAGTTGATTGACACCCTTCGTTCAAAAGGTTTAAAAAAGATTGAAATCAATACTGGCGACGAATTTGAACTCGAAACCATGGAAGCAGTGGCACAGATACCTGCACCGGATGAAGCCCTACAGGGCAAAATTGTCGATGTGGTTTTGACCGGTTATTTTTTGACTGACAAAGTCATCAGACATGCAAAAGTCATCGTGGGTCAATAAGTACTTGTACTGAATTCAGATACCGCGTTTGAGTAATGCGATTTACCATTAGAATAAAATGACAAAAAGAGATTATTACGAAATACTTGAGGTTTCAAAATCAGCCACGGCAGACGAAATCAAGAAGGCGTATAGGAAACAAGCACTGAAGTTTCACCCGGACAGAAATCCGGGAGACAAAGCCGCAGAGGAGAAATTCAAGGAAGCAGCCGAAGCCTATGAAGTGTTGAGCGATCCACAGAAAAAGCAACGATATGATCAGTTTGGCCATGCAGGTTTGGGCGGTGCTGGTGGATTCAGTGGTGGCGGAATGAATATGGAAGACATATTCTCACATTTTGGAGATATTTTTGGCAGTCACTTCGGAGGCGGATTTGGTGGTTTTGGACAAAGAGAAGCTCGACAGACCAGAGGTTCAGACCTGAGAATACGGGTCAAACTCAATCTGGAAGAAATGATGAACGGTACCACCAAGAAAGTTAAAATCAAAAAATTCAAAAGAGCTGAAGGTGCAACTTTCAAAACCTGTACGAGTGGTCAAGGCTCAGGTTATCAGACCAAAATTACCAACACCATTTTGGGCCGCATGCAGACCACTACACCTTGTAGCAGTTGTCAAGGAAGCGGAAAAATCACTGACCATATTCCGCCGGGTGCCAACAATCAGGGATTGAACAAAGTGGAAGAAACCATCGAAATAAAAATACCCGCGGGCGTAAGGGACGGCATACAACTACAAGTCAACGGAAAGGGGAATGATGCTCCTTTTGACGGAATTCCAGGTGACTTGCTCGTGTTGATTGACGAAGAAGAAGACAAAGAACTGAAAAGAGACGGCAACAATCTACATTATGATTTGTACATCTCCATCCCGGAAGCCATTCTGGGAACCACAAAAGAAGTTCCGGCTGTGAACAATAAAATGAGAATCAAAATCGAAAAAGGAACACAGTCAGGCAAAGTACTCAGATTGAAGGGACAAGGAATGCCAAACCTGAACGGCTACGGCAACGGAGATTTGTTTGTTCACATCAATGTCTGGACGCCCGACAAGCTCAACAAAGAACAGGAAGCCATATTTGAAAAGTTGATGAAAGACGATAATTTCAAACCTCATCCTTCCAAAAATGACAAATCTTTCTTTGAGAGAGTAAAGGAAATGTTCAGTTAACCAATCACCTTAAAAAAACCGGCTGCAGATTTCTCAATCTGTGTGAAACAAGAACAATCATACAAATAAAATCCCCGACAAATTTTGTCGGGGATTTATAATTAATTAAGCAAACAACTTACTTCAATCTATCAAAACTTCGTTTGATAAAATCAGTCAGTTCTTTTCCTTTCAATAAATTCTGAGAAAGTTTCGCCAAATCCAATGCTTGATTGATTAGAGCTGTTTTCTCTTCTTCGGGTTTATTCAGAATTTCTGTCGCCAGCCCGCTGTTGGTATTCACCACGAGGTTATACATCTCGGGGAAACCACCCATACCGAACATTCCACCTCCGGTTTGTTGCATGTCTTTCATCCGTCTGATGAATTCGGGTTGGGTAATCACAAAAGGCGAATCCGATGCACTCATGTCTTCTAACTGAACCGTGTATTTTTCCTTGTCAACAGAACTTTCAATCGCCGTCTTCAAACTTTCCTTTTGTTCGTCTGACAGTATGGAAATCTTTGGTTCGTCCTTTTTAATCAAGTTGCTGATGTGGTCAGCGTCCACCCGAGCAAATGCAATCTTCTCTTTGGTGTATTCCATCTTTTGAATGAAATGTGCGGCAATGGGCGAATCCATCAACAAAACCTCGTATGACTTTTCCTGTGCCGACTGAATGTACGCATCCTGAGCGTCTTTGTCAGTGGTATAAAGCAGCACAAGTTTGCCGTCTTTGTCCGTTTGGTTGTCTTTGATTTTCTCGTTCAGCTCGTCCCAAGTGTGAAACTGACCGTCAACATTGGGATAAAGCATGAATTTATCGGTTTTTTCGGCAAATTTATTATCAGAAATCACTCCGTATTCCAGCACCACTTTGATGTCGTTCCATTTCTTCTGAAAATCCTCTCGCTGGTTTTTCAAAAGCGAAACCATTTTATCGGCAACTTTTTTACTGATATAATTAGAAAT
>JAQVKJ010000297.1 GCA_028694715.1 Weeksellaceae bacterium
CCAATTCCATGGGTAATGGTATTCCAGAATTCTTCATTCCTGAGAGATATGTTTTTAAATGTCATCACAATTCACTTTTATTTTATTGCTTTTTGGATGAGAACAACAAGCTACAATGATTCCCTCTTGTATGTCGGCATCTGTCAGTACAAAATTCTCTCCCAGCTTCACTTCTCCTTCTTCCAGTCTGCACATGCAACTGCTACAGATTCCGCCTTTGCAGGAATACGGAGCGTCAATCCCTTCGTCCAGCGCGGCGTCGAGCAGTGATTTTTTGCCGTTCCACACAAAATTAAAAATTCCACCGTCCAACTGCAGGCTAACCTCTACTTCGGTCGTGTTTTCTATTGCCTGGGTTTTGGCTGTTTCGGGAGGATTGTACAATTCAAAATACACCTTGTGTTCTGACAAACCTGCTTTTATGAATTCGTCGGTAATTTCGCGAATCATCCTGTCCGGACCACAAACCAGCACCTCGTCAATTTCATTGATGTTGATGATGGTATTAAGCAGTCGGTTTATTTTCTCGGCGTTCAATCTTCCTTCATACAATGGATTTTCCTGTTTGTGACGGGTAAAAAACCAGTGCGGAAAAAAATTGTCGGGATAGGCTTGGGTCAGTTGTTCGATTTCTTCTTTGAACATGGTTTCCTTGGGTGTACGGTTGCAGTAAAACAAGTTAAACTGCACTTGATTTTCGGTCTGCAGAGTATATCTGAGGATGCTCAGAACAGGGGTTATTCCGCTGCCTGCAGCAAATGCAAGGACGGTTCTTTTTTTGTCGGGAGCGCTTTTGATGCCAAATTTACCGTTGGGGGTAGAAACTTTCAAAAAATCGCCTTCCTTGAGTTTTGAATTCAAGAAATTGGATACGAAACCGTCTTTGAGCGATTTAATGCCGATGGACAATTTATTATCCAGTGGACTGCTACACAATGAATAATCTCTTCGCACTCCCTCCATTTCAACGGTGATGTACTGACCTGCCTTGAAATTGAATTCCGGTTTCAATTCATCAGGTAAACGAAAATCTATTCTGACTGATTCCTTGGTAAGTTTGGTGATTGACTGAACTTGAAGTTCATGAAATTTCATCGGTGATTGTTATTTTTTTGCAAAGTTACTGAATAAACACTGATATATATGTTCTCCAAATTCTATGCCTACAAATATCTTTCTCTGATAATGTACTCATGGTGTTTGATATGACCGACCATAAAGTAAAACCAAGTTTCGGCATTCATCTGCATTCCGGATGCGGTTCCGATTCTTTCAAGCTCCTCTCGACTGAGCGATTTATAGAGTGAAATACTGCTTTTTCTAACATCAATAAATTCATTAAGTAAATCGTGTATATTTCTACTATTGAATTGGGTAGCAATGACATATTTGTTCTCGTCAAAGCCTGGATTGGGTGTGCTGTCATTTCTTGCAATCCTGAGTGCAACCGCTGCCTTGAGCCTTTCTGTATCTGTATTGTGGCCTACCACTTCATTGATTGTCCATTTTCCGGGCGCATAAGCGAAAAGCAATTTCTCTTCTGGAATTTCTCTGATGAACTTGGGATAAGTTTCCAGTTGCTCCACGAGTTCTGTCAAAACATCGTCATCACACAACCTCAAGTAAGGTACAAAAAACGGAGGGTATTGTTCAATTTTAAATTTCATCTTTGATGTATTTAATCAATAAAAATCAGGGTGTGGACAGCGACAATTGAATGATTTTACCGTTTTGGAATTTGTGTCCGTTTAATCCAAAATTGAATAAATAATTGGCCATTTCTTCGGCGGTAATCGGTGCTTCATATCCGGGAAAAGCTTCCTGAAGCATTTCGGTCTGAACGGCTCCGAGTGCGACACAATTGATTCTTGGTTGATTTTCATTGAATTCCTGTGCCAACAATTCATTCAGCGTTACGATTCCGGCTTTGGAAGAGGAATAAGCCGCCAATCCCGGGAATTTCACCGATCCTTGCACCGCGCCCATCGTGGTGATATTGACGATGTGTGAATTCGAATTCATTTTATCCAAAACCATCTGAATGATCCGAAACGGTGCTTTGTAATTTACCGCAACCGAATAGTCAATGTCATTTTCCGAAATTTCCGAAAAGGGTTTATTGACGAGAAATCCGGCATTGTTATATAATACATCCACACTTTCCCAGTTTCGCATCGCGCCCGGCAGCATATCCAAATCGCTTTGTTTGGAAATGTCCATCGGGAGAATGATCAATTGGGAATTATTTTCGAAGGCATATAGTTCTTTTAATTTTTCTTCGTTGCGGGAAATTGCCAGTACGCTGTTTCCGTTTTGAAGATGGATTTTGGCCAGTTCGTGACCGATTCCACGGCTTGCGCCTGTTATGATGATGTTTTTTTTCATTTTCGTTTACTTATCTGACTTCTGAAATATCCCTTACCTTCGTGTATGGAAACAAAATTTTCAATATCTGTTCGAATAATTTTGAAATCCACATAACCGTATATACTGTCGCCTTCCTTATATGTTTCCTTATCCAAAATCAATGATTGGAGAATAATTTCTTGTTTAGGTTCATAAAGTATCATAACATCTGTATGCCCTTTTTCTTTAATCAAGAATTTTTTATCTTGGTAGCTAATAGTAAAGCCCTCACCACCAAAACCATTATTATTTCCACAATATACTACCAGCTTTCTCTTGTGAAAGTGTGATCTGCATTTAGTTTTAGCTTCAACTGCCTCATTAAATTCTGGATACTCAATCGTATAATGAATTTCACTGGATTTTTTGAAAATTGCATTTTTGCTCCAAGAATCAAAATCAAAAAGTTCATTTTGAAAATCTAATTTTTTAAATTCAGGTTTAA
>JAQVKJ010000298.1 GCA_028694715.1 Weeksellaceae bacterium
TGTAAAACCATCAGAATCTTGCCTGAATCTGTACCGAACCTGAATGAATGGTCGGGTTGCCTTCTGTTTTCCTTCCGTCATAACTGATGTTGATGCCCAAAAATGAATTCAGTTGCCTTTGAAAAGTCAATTGCCACACCATATTGTTACCCGCTTTCAGTCCTTCCATCATCTGATTGCCCACCACCGTCTGACTGTTGCCTGTAAAATCATTTTTGATGTAATTGAAGCTTCCGAACAGCGAAGACTTGCTGCCATCGTTCCATTGAATTTCGGCACCCAAATCGGATTGCCTCAGTTTTTCAATACCGGTCGTATTCTTTTTATGTTGCAAGGTGTAATTGAGGCTGACACTGAATTTAGATTCGATTTGATATGAAATACCGGGTTTCAACCGCCACACATCCAGTTTGAACCGACGGCTCTCAAACATGTCTGAACCGCTGTTGGTCCGTATGCTTTCTGCTTCGGTCAGCAAGTTAAAATTCGTCCATGGACGATATTTCAGATACAGCAGATGACTTTTGTTGTCCCTTGATTCGGCACCTGTGAACAGATAATTCTGATTTTGTTGATGTGCGTAAGTATATATCGCTGACCATTTGTATTTTCCGCCCTGATTAAAATTCATTACGCCCTTCAGTCCTCTCGACATACTCCGCAAAGCATCTGATTTAACAAAGGGATTCAATTCCAGTGTCTTACCGTTTTTCAGCAATGAATTGGAAGACATCACAGTTCCCTGAAACATCCATCTTCCCAGAAATTCATCTTCTGAATTGAACAGTTCTCTGGGCTTGATTCTGACAGAAAAACTAAGATTGTTTTTGTTGGTTTTGATGTAATTGACCGTATGGGTGTACACCCTGATGTAATTGGCTTCGTCTTGGTATTCGGCCACCTCAAATTCATCCAATTGTTCCAAGCCGTCACCGTTGTAGTCCGTCCATTTATATATACCCATGCCATCTGTGACTTTCACATACTCAAACTCCCGTTGAGGCTCGGTGCCGCTTCCCAATTCGTAATACAGATTCAGATTCATGCCATTGCGAAGCAAACTTTTGTACCATCTGATGTTTCCTGTGACAAAATCCTCAGCCGGCAAATCCTCGAATAAATATTTGACAGAACGATAATGGAACGAACTTTCCAGTCTGTGATGGGTTGTATTGATGAGTTTTGAATGGAGAACCCAGCCGTCAGAACGGGTCAAGTTTCTCAATTTCCCCAAACGAACCGAATCGTCTTTGCGGTGATAATAAGTCAGTTCTGCAAAAATTTTGGCAGTATCTCCAATGCCTGCCATTGCTCTGAGTTCGTTCCATCTGAAAGAAAGCTCGGACAAATGATTGTCTTCAGGAACATTTAGATTGTCTTCAATACGGTTGTCCTCACCGGCAAATCCTGCACCCAACCAGAAAGAATTTTTGATTTTTCTTTTTGCAGTTCCGTTAAATCTCAGAAAAAGGGTTTTGTCGGCTTTGATCCCAGGATCGATGAGGTTTTGTTTTTTGGTATTCAATACCGAAACCCCGGCTTCTACAAAGTTCTTTTTGGTCAAATAATTCAATTTAAAGTCATTTTTTATACCTTCATAAATCCCTTTGTTCTGTAAGTAGTGTAAATCATATTTCATTGATAATGAATCTTTGAATGAAGAATGTAGGCCTGCTCTTATATAATTCTGATCCGCATTGCTCAGTTCATTATCAAGATTAAAATCACGGTCGAATTCAACTGCTCTCAATCTTTGGATAGAATTAAAATTCTTTTGGATGTGCGAAAACTCAAACTGAGGTTGCAACTGCCAGTTCTTCAGTCCGATTTTTTTGCTCCCATAAAGTCTGACCGCGAGCCCGATGTTGTCGCCGTCATCCTTTGCTGAAAACAGATTCAGGTCGCGGTTGCTCATTCCCAAGTCCACACCAATCCGTCCGCCGTTTTTAAATTTGTAAGAAGAGTTGAGCGTATATACTTGAAGTTTTTTTGGGGGAATCAACTGCCGAATCGGTTCGTAATTTCCTTGCGGGATACCGTCCAAAGGCGGAACATACTGAAAGATTTTTCCGTTCACTTCTACATTGGAAACAATGTAATTCCCTTTGTTGGTTCCCATAAATGTGAACGAGACTTGCCAAAGCGCTTCCTTGGGATCGTCGGAGTATTCAAAAACCTCGATTCCTTCCACCGTGATTTTTCGGTAAAGCGTCTTGTCGGGGTCGTATTCAGCCGGAACGGCCGTGGTGTTGTACATTTCATCCGGATTGTTGCCGGCTTCCGACAGGATTTGTTTGTCCTCATCGCTCAAATTATCGGTCAGTGGATTGTTTTTTGAATCACCATTTGAATAAAAATGACCTGCAATGCTAAAATTCTCAGATTCGTGTTCTACTCCGCCATATACCAGAAACTGAGTATAGGCACGGTTGGCATACAGATACTCCACCGTGATTCTGGAATTGTCGGTAATCAGCCGGTTGGATGTGAAACTCAGTTCGCCTGTGTTGTAATTGATGACATAATCCCGGTCTTCACCCCTGCTGAGCAGTATGCCGTCCAAATAGACCTTTTCACTGCCCGAAACGATGATGATATAGAGTTCGTTGTTGTTTCCCGAAAGTCTGTAAGGTCCTTGATTGCCGTTTTGTCCGGTGATTTTTTTGGTGGCAAATTCGCCACGGGTTGTGCTTCCTGCAACATTGATTCTCGTCTTTGAATCATTGGCATGTGTCAGTTCTGTCGAAATTTGTACGCCGGTTACTTTCTGGCTAAAGTTCCCAAAGAAATCATTCTCTTGAAGCAAATCAACATGTCCGGCACGGATTTTAGAATTTTTATTAAAAATT
>JAQVKJ010000012.1 GCA_028694715.1 Weeksellaceae bacterium
GTATAAAAAGAATACATCATTTTTTCGCTCAGCAAATCAAATCCGTACAAGATTTTGTACAATGTCACAACAATAAAGAAAAACAAAAACGGGACAAACAGCATTTTCTCTTTTTTCCCAACCACAAATTCGGGATTTAGATAGGTCTTCACATAAAAATAATAAAACACCATATTGACCGAGGCATAGGGCAGAAAGATATAATTAATCAGTGTATCATAAGAAATCAGGTTTGCCAGACTAAAATAGTATTGAAAATTATTGAGCGAAAAGCCCAGAATCAGCAATGCCAAAAAATAATTGCTTTTTGATTTGAGTCTTTTTGAAAAAAAAGTAATGATAGTGAACAAGAAGCCTTGTACGGCACCAATCAGCAAGAGTATATTTAGTATGTCAGTGTACATATTGCTTCGGTAGGGTTATACATGGCATTTTGAGGGTTTTCATTTGTTGTACAGCTCAGGATTCAATGCTTCGGGCGACCATTGCTGCAAAAAGGTCAATACTTTCATTCTGTCGTGTCCTTTTCCTTCTTCCAGATAACCAGAATTTTGTGTGTGCAGCCTTTTGCCGTCCTCATTCAAAATTACAAAAACAGGAAAGCCGAACCTTTGCGGATATTCCAACTGTTTCAATATTTTTTCATTTTTGTTTTCTTTGCTGTAATTGACATGGATCAACACAAAATTTTTGTTGATAAAATTATTGATTTCTTCATCAGTTGTGATTAGCTGATTAAAAAGCAAACACCAACCACACCAATTCCCGCCGATTTCAATAAAAACATGTTTGTTTTCGGCTTTTGCTTCGGCCAAGGCATCACTCAGTTGTTTTTCGGCATCTGCATCAGGATCAAAGAACTGCTGACTATACACAGTTACGAAACAAGAAATGATAAGAACAAGGGTCAAAAAATACCTCATCTGTTTGTTAATTTAAACCAAAAATAATAGAATTTTCAAAGTTGTCAAATCTTTATGAGAATCTAATCACCCAAATGCTCTAATAATTGATGATGGATTTTATAATTTTATTTGATAAAACGAATGGATTTTTTAGTAATTTTGCACTCTGTTTTTTCAAAAATTTGTTGAATAAAAAATTAATTGTTTGAATTGAATGTTTTTCTTTTGAGTAACCTCATTCTGCTTGAATGGATTATTCGTAAGTTCAGGTGTTCATTAAGAGTTTAAAAAAATGCTGAACCAAACTTAACCGTTTTTTTAACTTTTAACTTTTACGACAATGAACACAAGATATTTAGATCTGATTGAACAATCATTTTATTTTCCTCAAGAGGAATTCACCCTCGATGGTGGGAACTTACAGTTTCATGGCATTGATTTGATGAAACTGATTGAAGAGCACGGCACGCCACTTAAACTGACTTATCTCCCCAAAATTTCTGAAAACATCCAAAAAGCCAAAACTTGGTTCGATGTTGCACGAAAAAAATTAGGTTACAAAGGCAAATATCATTATTGTTATTGCACCAAGAGTTCGCATTTTCACCATGTACTCGAAGAAGCACTCAAAAACAATATCCACATTGAAACCTCGTCGGCCTATGACATCAATATCATTGAAAATTTGATGGAAGAAGGATTATTAAGCACCGACAACTATGTTATCTGTAATGGATTCAAGAGAGAACAATACATCACCAACATCGCAAGACTGATCAACAACGGACACAAGAAAGTCATTCCTATTCTGGACAATTATGAGGAATTTCAATTATTGTTAGATGCAACAGCCAAAAACTTTGACATCGGTATCAGGATTGCATCCGAAGAAGAACCCAAATTCGAGTTCTATACCTCAAGACTCGGTATCGGATACAAAGACATCGTTCCATTTTATGTGAATCATATCAGAGATGAGAAAAGAGTAAAACTAAAAATGCTTCACTTCTTCATTAATACCGGCATCAAAGACAACTCATACTACTGGAACGAACTCAACAAATGTCTTCAGGTCTATGTAAAACTCAAAGCCGTGTGCCCTTCATTGGATTCATTGAACATCGGCGGTGGATTCCCAGTAAAGAATTCCCCTGGTTTTGAATTCGATTATGCTTATATGATTGAAGAAATTTTGAATCAAATAAAAATCATCTGTGACGACTGGGAGGTACCTGTCCCACATATTTTCACCGAATTCGGTTCGTTTACAGTGGGAGAGAGCGGGGCAGTCCTATACAAAGTTTTGCAACAAAAAAAACAAAACGACCGCGAATCCTGGAATATGATTGATTCATCTTTCATGACCACATTGCCCGACGCATGGGCAATCAGTAAGCGCTTCGTACTTTTTCCAGTCAACCGCTGGATGGATCGCTACGAACGGGTTCTACTCGGCGGACTAACCTGTGACAGTGATGATTATTATAATTCCGAACAGCATGTCAACGCTATTTATTTGCCTAAATTCAATCAGAGCAAACCGCTTTATATCGGGTTTTTTAACACCGGCGCTTATCAGGACAACATCGGCGGGTTTGGGGGAGTGCATCATTGCCTGATGCCACAACCCAAATACATTCTGATTGATGAAAATCATCAGGTTGAAGTTTTTTCAGAAGAACAAACGCACCAAGAAGTATTAGATTTGCTTGGATACAACAATTACAACAACAAAGAAAAAGGAGAAAGGTTTAACAAAAAAATGAAATTATGAGCAAAGGACCGATCAGTCAGTTTATCGAACATAATTACAGACATTTCAATGCAGCCGCATTGATGGATGCTGCCAAAGGATACGAAGCACATTTGGATGCCGGCGGAAAAATGCTTGTCTCATTGGCAGGTGCCATGAGCACAGCCGAATTGGGTATTTCATTGGCCGAAATGATTCGTAAAGGAAAAGTGGATATTATTTCTTGTACCGGTGCCAATTTAGAGGAGGATGTGATGAATCTGGTAGCACATTCACACTACAAAAGAGTTCCAAATTACCGTGATTTAACACCAGAACAGGAAAAAGAGCTACTTGACGGGCACTACAACCGGGTGACAGACACCTGCATCCCCGAAGAAGAAGCATTTCGCCGTTTACAAAAACATCTGGAAGATGTATGGCAATCAGCCGAACAAAAAGGTGAAAGATATTTTCCGCATGAATTCCTTTATCAGGTGGTTAATTCAGGAGTACTTGAACAATATTATGAAATTGACCCAAAAAATTCATGGATTGTTGCTGCTGCCGAAAGAAATCTTCCGATTGTTGTACCCGGATGGGAAGATTCAACCTGCGGTAACATTTTTACATCCAATGTAATCAAAGGAAATTTAAAAGCTTCCACAGTCAAGGGAGGTATTGAATACATGATTTATTTGACCGAATGGTACAGAGCAAATTCTGGTGGTAAAGGCGTAGGCTTCTTTCAGATCGGTGGAGGTATTGCAGGAGATTTTCCGATTTGCGTGGTACCGATGATGTATCAGGATTTGGAATGGGAAGCCGTACCTTTCTGGGCATATTTCTGTCAGATTTCGGACTCTACAACTTCCTACGGTTCTTATTCGGGGGCAGTTCCCAATGAGAAAATCACCTGGGGAAAGCTGGATGTGGACACGCCCAAATTCATTGTTGAATCTGATGCAACCATTGTGGCTCCCCTGATTTTCGCATGGGTGCTTGGCCAGTAACAGATAATTTCTTCAACACAATCAATATAGAATAATACCCTTCGAAAATTCAAATCGAAGGGTATTTTTTGTTTGAGTCAAGACCACAAATAATAAATTTATTTTTTATAAGTTTTATTAATAACTCAAGAGAATTGAGTAGTGAGCCACACTGAATTTAAATGTTCATTGGCAAACAAACTTTTATTTCTGATAAATAATCACTTTTTTTGAGCATTAAATACATGATTTTTATGAAGTGCAGCTTGTTTTCAGTACTATTTATTCTATGCTGTATGGCCACAGCCCAACAACATTCGCCTTTGGTAACCGATTCTGTCAATCAAGTCAAATGGGTCAATGAGAAATACCAATCGATGAGTCTTGAAGAAAGAGTGGGGCAATTGTTCGTGGTCGCAGCCTATTCCAACCGCGATGAATCACATGAAACTGAAATAGAAAATTTGATTAAAAATGAAGCCATTGGCGGACTGATTTTTATGCAAGACGATGCACTTCATCAGGCCGAACTCACCAATCGCTACAATAAATCGTCCAAAATCCCACTTTTGATTGGCATGGATGCCGAATGGGGATTGGCGATGCGTTTGAAAGACCTTGAGCGTTTTCCTTGGGCAATGACTGTGGGAGCGATTACCGACAATACGCTGGTCAGAAAAATGGGGAATGACATAGGTGAACAGGCCGTTAGATTGGGTGTGAATTTTAATTTCGCACCTGTTTCTGACATCAACACCAATCCACAAAATCCGATCATTGGCAATCGTTCCTACGGCTCAGATGTGGACAATGTTTCCGCCAAAGGGATTGCTTATATGCTTGGATTGAAAGACCAAAAGGTACTTGCCTCAGCCAAACATTTTCCAGGACATGGCGACACCAGTCAGGACTCTCACAAAACTCTTCCAATGGTTCCGCATGATCTGTATCGGCTGAAATCAGTGGAACTGGCTTCATTTAAGCAACTGATTGATGCCGGAGTGCCTGCCATAATGGTTGCCCACCTGAATGTTCCTGCCTTGGACGACAGCGGTCTGCCTTCATCTCTTTCCAAAAAAATCATCACTGATTTGCTAAAAACTGAAATGAATTTCAAGGGGTTGATCGTGACAGATGCACTGAACATGGTCGGTGTTGCTAAGGCTTATCCGCCCGGTGTGGTGGATCTTATGGCGTTTGAAGCCGGAAATGATATTTTGCTTTTTTCGCAAGATGTAAAAAAAGCCAAACAAAAGATCATTGAAAAAATTCAATCAGGTGAAATATCAGAACAAAGATTGGAAGAAAGCGTAAAAAAAATACTGACTGCCAAATATTTTGTCGGATTGAATCAACCAAAAACCATTGACCTCAATCAGCTGATGGAAGAGCTCAACAAAGTAAAATACACGCAAACCATTTATCAGTTGTATGAAAATGCGATGACACTGGTGAAAAATGATGAAAACTTGATTCCCTTTCAACAAATCTCTAATTTGAAATTCGCATACATACCACTTGAGGAAGCAGAAACCGGAAATTTTTTAGAGAACATGAATTTTCATGTGCCGATAGATGAAATTAAAATCAAATCCATTGGTGAAATCTCGCATCTGAAGACTTATGATTTTGTAATAATAGGTGTACATAAATCGAATGAAACACCATATAAGAGTTTCAAAATTTCAAAAAATTCAAAACAAATCATTCAAGCAGTAGCCAATCAAAACAAAACAATTTTGGTGCATTTCGGAAGTCCTTATGGATTAATGGATCTTGACATCAGCAGGCTCAAATCTGTTCTGTTGATGTACCAAAATCTGGACGACACACATGATTTGGCAGCAGGTGCTTTATTTGGTGCTGCTGCCATCAAGGGAAGACTGCCTGTGGATGTAAATGAGGATTTGAAATTCGGGAGGTCTCTACTGACAGAATCGTTGTACAGACTGGGATTTGCCCAACCGGGAGCAGTAGGCATGGACCCGAGTTTGTTGAAACAAATCGACGATTTGGCTTGGGAAGCAGTCCATTCGAATGCAACGCCGGGCATGCAAATTGTAGCTGCAAGACACGGAAAAATTGTTTATAACAAAGCAATTGGATACAAAACGGCTGAGAAAACAGAAAAAGTGAATCGAGACAATTTATATGATTTGGCATCTGTTACCAAAATCACGGCTACCGTTCCTTTGCTGATGGAGGAAACTGACAAAGGAAAGCTGCAATTGGATCAACCATTGTCATCCATACTGCCCGAAAGCTCAAAAACCGATAAAGGAAATCTGAAACTAAGAGAAATTCTTTCCCATCAATCGGGGTTTCCGCCTTGGATTGGATTTTATAAAGAATCTGTCAATGTCCAGAATGCACGCTTGTACTTGGATTATTATTCAAGAAAACCCGACGAAGAACATACCATCAAAGTGACTGATAACATTTATATCATCAATTCAATCAAGGATACCATCATGACCGATATTCTGTATGCTCCTCTTGGAAAAAAAACATATGCTTACAGTGATTTGGGTTATTATTTGTTTCAGGAATTTCTTGAAAGACGCTATCAACAACCACTCGATTCATTGGCAGCAGAAAGAATCTATGGCCCGATGAATATGTGGACCACCACTTATCTACCCAGAAACAAATTTGATATCAGCCGTATTGTGCCGACGGCCCATGACAAAACATACAGAAATCAACTGCTTGTAGGCTATGTTCAAGACGAAGGGGCAGCCATGATGGGCGGTGTGGCCGGTCATGCAGGTTTATTTTCGAATGCAGAAGATCTGGCCAAGCTGATGCAAATGTATCTGAACGGTGGGATTTATGGTGGCCTTCGTTTTTTTGAACCTGAAACCGTTGAAGAATTCACGAAAAATCAATACAACGGGAACAGGAGAGGAGCAGGTTTTGACAAAATCCAAAATCCATCAAAAGACGGACCTTCGGTACAAAGTTATGGGCATTATGGTTTTACAGGGACCATGGTCTGGAATGACCCCGCTCAGCAATTGGTGTATGTGATTCTTACCAATAGAGTCAATCCGAGTGTGGAAAACAAGAAGTTGCAAAGCATGAAAGTACGGGAAAACATTCGACAAAAACTATATGATGCAATTGTGGACTAACAGTATCAATCATCTGTAATTCAACAAAAAAGCTGCTTCCATATCCCTATGAAAACAGCTTCAATTAACCTAAAAAAAGTAAAGGTTGGTTGTCTTATTCTTGTGCCTTCCAAAATGACCACACACTGCCGTTGAATACTGCCAACATATTGGTGGAAGTAACAAAGACCATCATGCCCGGTGAGGGATTGATAATATCGTCGGTATCATTCACTTTGGGTAGAACCATTGCCTTATCTGTATCTTCCAACACCAAAATCCCGACAGTACCGTTTTCATTGCCTATGCTTACTTTGGCGCTGGGATTCTCGGTCAAATCTTCTTGGATTTCAAGGCCGTCAATACCAGTGTTTGGGTCAATGGTAGTTCCGGTTTTGTCCACCGACAAATCCATCCATCCACCATTGTGTTTTGCCTTCACAGTTTTTTCGCTTGCGTCATAAATCAAGGTGCCGTTCGGAGCTTCAATCAAGGATAGGGTGTTGTCCACCCATGGCAGCAACAATCCTCTTGCTTCAGTGTCGGCAAATTCAAGACTTACCGATGGGGAAGAAGCATTGTCTTTTCCAAAAACCAATTGTGCGTTTGTGGTGTAAAAACCCATGATTAGAACAAAGAATGTTATAATTAATTTTTTCATTTTTCAATAGATGTATTAGTTAATTAAAAATTATCAGGACAAGTCTGTACATGAAAACATTTCCAACCTAATGCAGTTCCGTCCACATTAATTTGTAAACAATCCTCGGTGATATTATAAACCATCATACCTGCTACCAGTTCATCTGCAGGAATTGCTGCCAACTGTGTGCCGGTCAAACGGTTGGGTACAAAACCTTTGTTTTTTGATTCGAGTACCAACCAAGTACCATTTCTTACTTGTGGCCAGCCTTCCGAATTGGTGATTCTCAAGGAGGAAATACCAGCATTAGAAGGTAA
This sequence comes from Weeksellaceae bacterium, assembly GCA_028694715.1. Taxonomy (GTDB): domain Bacteria; phylum Bacteroidota; class Bacteroidia; order Flavobacteriales; family Weeksellaceae; genus Moheibacter. The sequence continues at coordinate 7,703 of JAQVKJ010000012.1, forward strand.
GCCGGCATCGGCTATAAAAACTCCAGGTTTGTAACAGGCACAGTCAATGATGTTTCTTCCGTAACCGGTTCCAGTCATTTCGGTCAACCCCACTACATTCTGAGAAACTTCGATGTAGTTGTCAGTGGAATAATTCCAAGCAATGTTGTTAAAGGAGTTCCCATTGAACAATTCCAGAGGATACAATTCGTACTCAGGGTCTGATGATGACACCTTACTGCCAAACATTGAGATATCGCCAAAGCGGTCAATGACTACTCTCACAATCGGTTTGTTTGGTTCTCCAAGCAATTCCCATATATCCAGTATTCCGCCTTCCTCCCAAATGGTGCCGTCCGCAAATCGGATGTTCTGTCCGTCTGTACCGCTCTGCTGGAATTCAATTTCTTGAGTAGCAAGCTGAATTCCATTGATGTTCATGTTAAAGGAATTGTCGAGTTTAAAGATATCTAATACAAATCCGCCATTTGTTCCTGGCTGTATAATAACTTCAACCACAGGGCTTGGTGTGCCTGATGGATATGACCATGAGAAATCATTTCCAACTAAATTTTCATAACATACATATTCATCACTGATTGAAGTCAGATATAGATTAGAAGAATCGCATGCCTGAGGAGTTCCTTCATCACAAACCTGAACTTCAACAACCAAAGTTCCAAGAAGGTTAGGCAATGTAACGAATGAATAGGTTCCGTCGGGAGCTATGGTGAAAATTCCTTTTCCCTCAACGGTTATTTCTGTGTTTCCAGTAACAAGATAATTAACACCTTCAATATTCACAGAAGTCACCAGCTGATTGTCGCCCGAGTTAGCATCGTTTGGGTTGCTTAGATTGGGGTCACTGTCGTTGTCGAGTACATTGCCGTTTATTGTTCCTCCCTTTGATACGATTGATGCATCGTCATTGGCGAAGGTGTAATTGCTGCCATCGTCCTCAAGTATTCTGATGTTCAGTTTAGCTGACGCAGATTGGCTGCTGTTGTCTGTATTTGTGTAATTGATGGGTGGCAACTGGCCGATGATTCCCGGTTCGGGAACAAATTGAAATTCGCCGTTTGACTCCATTAAAAATTCACCATACTTTATATAATTCCCTGGATTAGAAGGGTCTTCTCCATATGCATCTACCCAAGCTGTATTGCCTGGATAAGGAACAACTACTTCGTTGGGATTCCCTGAACTGTCTCTTAATGCAATTTCCATAATTCTCAGTGGGTCACCGTCAGTATCAGAATCATTGCCGAGCACAGTTCCGTTCACTCTCGTATTTTCAATCGTGAAAGCAGTGTCGTCATTGGCCACAGGTGGATTGTTCTGGTCGGAAATGATAGGATGCAGCACTTCAATTGTGAGCGTGGTTTCATCGGTTTCTGAAAGTTCATCTTCAACGGTATAACGGACAATAAGCTTTCCAGTAAAATTGGGGGATGAAGCAAAAATATAAGCTCCGTTTGTACTGAATGTAAAGGTGCCAGCAATGGAACCGTTTTCTGAAAAAATCAGTGTTGGCGCATCAAAAATGAATGGCTGTGGGAGACCGTTCTCATCAAGATAAGAACCGGAAACCACAGACAAACCCGTTCCAAAATCATTGGTCAAAACATTACCGCTTACACTAATTCCAGAAGGAATCTGATTTATGTCAGGCACTGCTACCAAATCAACCATTGAAGAGTAGTTGTACGGATAAAAGTGAAATGTTTTGGCACTTGTAATTCCAGACAGAAATAACAACATGAAAATGTGAAGTAATGCAATTTTTAATTTCATAGATTATAATCTTTTATGCTCAATTTATTCGTTACAATTTAAATGTGTGATAGAAGAGAGGTGGGAAAATTAGTTTGTAACTTCTCACTGAGGAGGCCGTTTCTTAATTTTCCGTTTGAGTGTTTTCATTCGATGGAATTAATTATGACATTCACTCGTAACCCGAGTTAGGTTCATAAAATGGCAATCAATCAGAGACTGGGTTTGTATCAGTCACTGACGATAATACAAAAATTCACCGGGCAAAAATTCTTGTGAAAATTAATGCCGCTGAATTCGATTTTAAAATTTATTCTGAAAATACTCACCAAACCTGAATTTTGCAGAACAACAATAATTAAAACTAATCGTAATAAAACATGCAAGTATAATGATTTTAGCCTTTTTCAAGGGCCGAAAGACTTACTGTTTTCAGTAAAACGAAATGTTGATTTTGATGTCTAAAACTTTCATAAACAAGGTGTAAAACACTTAATTTAGGATGTTGTTGTCACGGCTGTTCAATTAGATGAATTTCGGAATATATTGATGAATACAGTCCTCCCAGACAATTATTTTTTCAATACTTCTATGAGTTTGTCCAAGTCATTTTCATCATTGTAATAATGAAAGCTCAATCGGATTCCACCTCCGCGAGGAGAAGTACTGATTTTGTTTTGATTTAATTTTTCAAACAAACCTTCTTCAGCTTTGATATTAAAAATACTGGAATGATTTACTCTATTGACCACCTCTTTTTTCAGAAGCCCGAGCGCAGCTAATTCTGTTTTTGCTTTTGTAGAAAGTTGGAGAATATTTGTATAACATTTTTCCACACCCTGCTTTTGAACAAACGAAATCGATTGGGCAATGCTGCCATAACTCAACGAGTCGAGATGACCGGGTTCAAAATGTTTTATGTAGGGCAATGCTTCCAGACCGGTTTCAAAATCAGGTGCGGAGTTGAATCCTGCAGTAAAAGTCCTGATTTTCTGTTTCGCATTTTCTTTCATCATCAAAAAACCATTTCCAAATCCTGCTGTCAGCCATTTGTAACCGCTACAGGCCATGATGTCCAGCGCACTTTTTTGAAAACTGAATTTTTCGGTGCCCAGATATTGGGTGCCGTCTCCGATGAACAGTATATCTGGAAATTCGGATTTGATTTTTCTTAGAAACTCAAAATCAATTTTGATACCACTCAGCCATTGCACCATACTGAAGAGAAACACAGACGGTCTGTGTTTTTCAATTGTTTGCAAAATATTGCTTTCAAGGTTTTCATCAATATGTGTATAAATTACTTCAAAATCCCTGTTTTCAACCGGCCAATTAACTGAGGGATAATCTTCCTTGAGCAAGAGTACTTTCACTCCTTTTTCTACCCCTTCCAATACCATATTAATTCCGTGCGAAAAATTGGGAACCATGGCGATGTCTGAAATCTGAGAGTCAAAAAAATCAGCGAGTAGCTGTTTGGTTTGATGGATTATCTTTTTGTGCTGCATTCTGAATTTGTCCGGCTTGTTCAGCAGTTCTTCATCTTGTTGTCGTCGCCATTCATAAACCGATTGTGGCAATAGTCCGTTGGCAGCGGTATTGAGGTAAACGGAATCGGCGAGAGCAGGGAATTCTTTTCTGATTTCTTTCATGACTTATCGATTGATAATGCTTGTTAAAATTACGAAATAAAATTGTGAGAGTGAAAACAATTCGTAAGGAACAAAAAAAAGCCCAGCCGGATTTGACCGACTGAGCTGTTATTTGTTACTGTGTATTATTTAAATAGTTACTTCAACAAAGTGAATTTGGTGTTGATGACTTCTTTGCCATTTTGGTCAATTGCTTTCAGCACATAGATGCCGGGCAGTAGTCTTCCGTTAAGTTTTAGTTGATAATCACCCGCTGACTTCACTGAAATCGAATTGTTCAAAACTTGTTTCTCGCTCAGATTCCATATACTAATATTCAATACTGTGCTTTCGTTTGATTTGGAAACAATGTTCAGTTCACTGTTTTTAACCACTGTGGGATACAAGCTGAAACCCGAATCTTTGGTCATCTCATCCATTTCTGACTGACGCAGAAAATAGGGGCTTGACAAATCATAAACCGCCAATGAATAATCCGTTTTGAAAGTAGCCTCCAAAGTATCTATGTTCATTGAATAAAGTCCACCTACTTTGGATGTGGTTCCAAGAAGCAAACTTCCGTCTCTTTCCACTGCCGCTCCATTCACGGTATAATTGGCTGGAAGTCCTTTGATTTGACCCATATATTCTGAATTCAGTTTGTTGGGGTTGATTTTAAAAACATGCTGGCTGGCACTGATAACATATATATTCCCAAAGGCGTCTGCCACCATATCTCCCCCATAGACAGCTGTTTCCTTGTCAAACGACTTTGCTTTTTCAACAAACTGAGTCAACGCACCCAAATTCTGAATGCTTCCGCTTTCTGAGATTTTCAGGAATTCAGTTCCTGCATTGTTCAAGGCATACATATAACCGTCAGACGCAGTGGTCATTCTGGCGAAATAATCCGACTGAGTAGGAGTGTTGGTGTCCAAGCCTGCATATGTGAATTGCGTGCCTGTCTTAGAAGTGACATCGATTTTCATTACTTTTTTTCCGGACATGGGAATATAGAACAAATCACCTTTTAGCGATTCGGTCATTGCAGCTATGTATTTGCCACAACTACATATTCTCTCCATCTCTGTATGTTGGTCTT
>JAQVKJ010000299.1 GCA_028694715.1 Weeksellaceae bacterium
CTACTGTTTCTTTCCAAAGTTGAAAATTTTGGGTTTGAGTTTGGTTGAGAATCGTTTTCTCAATGCTCCCAAAATTAATATTTCTAACCTCAATGACTAATTTTTCTTCAGAAGATTCTGAAATTTGAATTTTATAAAATCCTTTGCCATCCGTAATTGAGTACGCAATAATTGGGTCAGAACCTTCCTTTTTGACCAGAACACTTGCGCCTGAAATCGGCTGATTCTCTTCATCAATGACCCAGCCACTCAGAACGACTTGACCAAAAACAATATTGCCAATAAACAGCACTATGCCGATTGCGAATAACTTCAATCCGGTTTTATTTCTATAAAATTATTGAACATTTTATATCTTTCTCTGGTGTGTTTTTTCATTTCCGGCGACATACGGGAACCAAAACTTTCCAAAGTGGGTATGGGATTGTTATAAAAATCTTTTCTCATGGTATAAAAATCCTTAAAACTCGTTTGGACAAGTTTTTTTGGATGATACTCCATGATTAAATCATTGTATCTTGCCGCTTGGGTGAGTGTAAACACATAAGATTCTGTGTCATCATACAATTTGACAATCAAACCCGGCAATCCTTTGAATTTATAGGGTCCTTCGGGAATCAAAATTTCATCTGTGTACCAAGCAGTATAATTCCTGCCTGCGTAGTTTGTGGTTGCTTTTCTGCATTTCAAATTGCTGATGGTCAGGGTGTCATTTTGTATTTTCCAATCAAAATTCAAGTTTTCTTTGTATTCATACAGTACAATCATGATTTCATCAATTGTCCTGACCGTCTCGTTATTTAAATTTTTAAAAACCCTAAAATCAAAATAAGTCCTTGGATAATTGGAAACATTTGCCATGGCTTCCATTTTTGAAATCGAGCCGCTTCTTACCAATATTTCTATTGAATCTCTTTTTAATTTGTTTTCACTAACAAAATAAGAGCTCTTTTGATTGTGGTCATAAAAAAGAACCATGTTTTCACTCAAATCAAATGCAGATGAAATGGAATCCAATCGCGCATCCAAACTATAAACAAATTTATAGTTCTGAGTATAAGAAAAAATGCTGACCCATATAAACAATAATGAAAACAAAATTTTCATTTCATTGACTTATAATTCTATATCAGTGACTAATAATTACAATGGAGCAAAGGGACACAACTTATTTTCTTGCTTTTCTATATAAGCCATCAAATCCCAAAAATCACCTTCAAATCACATATTTCCTCGGTTTTCCCACAAGAATAAGTCACTGTAAAACAATTGTCATCGTTTAAAATAACTTGATGCTTGATTTGTTTACTTTCCTTAACTGAATTTTCAATTTTTGATTTTTCATTGTTTGCAAAACATAAACCTGTCATTAGAAGAAAAAAAAATAAAAATAAAATTTCTCATAATTCATTGATATTAAAAATTAAACAAAGCTATTGCCAGCTAAGATATAAAAAAAATGATTAAAGTATAATCTTTCTAAAAGTGCCATGGAAGCTTGATTTTTGCTAATTGATTTCTCAAAGTTCCCAATTGTTCAGTACAGAAATATAATCGTGTGCCGTCATATCGTACTGAATCGGGACCACCGAAATATATCCTTCCTCCAAAGCCCGCTCATCGGTATCGTCGCCGCTGTCTAAATTCACAAATTTGCCGGTCAACCAATAATAGGTTTTTCCACGCGGACTGCTTCTTTTGTCATAGTCTTCCTGCCAAATCGCTTTTGCTTGCCGACAAACCTTGATTCCCTTCAATTCATTTTCAGAAAGTTTGGGAATATTCACATTCAACACCATTCCCTTTTTCATTTTCTTTTCCAAGGATTGACTGACGATTCTTTGAATGTATTTTTTAGCAGCGAAAAAATCTGCATGATAAGAAAAATCGCAAAGCGAAAAACCAATCGCCGGGATGCCATCCACACCGGCTTCGACCGCAGCTGACATGGTGCCCGAATAAATCACATTGATGGAAGAGTTGGAACCGTGGTTGATGCCCGAAACACAAATGTCGGGTCTTCTCGGCAAAATTCGGTTGACAGCCAGTTTCACACAGTCCACCGGGGTGCCCGAACAAGCCCATTCTCGATCGGATTGAGGACCGTCATCTAATTTCACTTTTTCGCAAAACAAAGTTGAATCCACTGTAATGGCGTGTCCCATTCCGCTTTGTGGACTGTCCGGTGCCACAACGAATACCTCACCGATTTCATTCATCATTTTAATGAGTGCTCGCAAACCGGGGGCTGTAATTCCGTCATCATTCGTAACCAGAATTAATGGTTTATTGTTTGAATTCATTTATATTTGAAAGTTTTATGGCCAAATGTAGTCAGACTGTTTTTTGGCTCTATATTTGTAATTATTTTTGACCAATATAAGGATATTTTATGCTGATAAAGAGAACTTTTGTAATACTTTCATTTCTGTCGATGTGTTTCATGGCCTTTTGTTTCTGTACGCCAGGGAACCCCAACGATGATACCAAAATCAAAAACATTATTAGAAATGTGAAGAACTCACTTACCTATATGCATTACAGACCTCAGATTATCAATGATAATTTTTCTGAACAGGTCTTCAAAGCATACTTAGAAAGAATAGACCCCAATAAAAGATATTTGCTCCAAACAGATTACGAGTGGTTCAAAAGAGACATACATCATTTGGATGATTATTTCAACAACCAAGATTTGACTTTTTTTAATGCCACCATTGACACATTGTTTCAACGGTTTCAAGAAGCCAAGGTGTATTCTGAAGAAATTCTACAGCAGCCATTCGATTTTTCTGTGGATGAAGATTTTCTGATTGGTGATGGCATACTCAGCTACG
>JAQVKJ010000300.1 GCA_028694715.1 Weeksellaceae bacterium
AAGAAATCAAAACCACGACCGGCTCAGGTTCAGGACATGAGGTGGGCAGCAGTTCATTATTACTCGGTTATGGTCGGTCTTATTTTTTGAAACTTCAGTATAACCTCAACATATAGAAGATGAAAGCAAAATTTTTATACCATTTTTCAATCCTATTATTTTCCGGGCTGTTGCTTTTCAGTTGCAACGGCGACGACGATCACTGGGGTACAAACGAATTTGTGGCGGCATTCAAAAATCCGTCCGAAAGCATTCCCGAAAACAATCCAGAGATAGAAATTCAAATTGTTTTTTCCGAAAAAGCCGCCAATGATGGTTGGGTGAAAATCGATTTTAATGGACACAATGTGAGCTATGGCGAAACAGCGGATTTTATCACGCTGCCCGCAGCTGAAGAAGGCGTTATCACTGTTCCCATACAAAAAAATACAGAGCAAACCGTTTTTACAATCAAGCGACTGACAGAAGTCTTGCCCGAAGATGATAAATCCGTTGAATTTTCGATTGTAAACATCGAAATGCCCGGGAAAACCACCCAGATTCAAGGCAACAAAACCGTGTTGGTTTCATTTTCCGAAACCGCTGCACTCGGCGGAACAATTTCTCCCGAAGTCGGCGGCCCCAACGAACCCAATCAGGTATATTTAGAGTTGCGCACCAAAAAGGAAACAGCAATACGAAGAGACACTTGGGATCTTGGATTTTTTTCGGGTGATGATTTCCGGGTAAGATTGAACGGCTCGCTCTTCATGTTTGCCGGAAAATTGAGCTCGACCAATATCGACGAAATTTCGAGTGCCGAAGTACAAGAATTAAAAACCAAAATGGGCTTTCTGATTGAAGATTCAGACCAATATGTGGACGACCCAAGTGGCATCATTACCGGAACGGCCATTGAAGGAATTTCGGTGAATGACATTGAAAATCATGTTTATCTTTTGAATCTCGGAAACGAAATTGGTACAGATACCCCCGAACCCGGAGGAGTGGCCATCGCCGGTGAGGAAAGAGGATATATGAAAATCAGAATCCTCAGACAAGGCGATGACTACATTTTACAATATGCTGAGGTAGAAGCTACTACACATCAGCAGGTGGTGATTTCAAAAACCGAAGGATATAATTTCACATTCTTTAGTTTAATTACTGAAAATATCGTTAGCGTAGAACCGGAATCCAATCGTTGGGATTTGAATTTCACCGTGAAAACCGAAGTGGAAGAATTGCCCGGCGCAGGTTTTACCGCCTACGGCTATTCGGATTATGTGGAAACCAATCCCCTTGGAAATGTAAAAGCATACCGCGTTTACACCGATGAATTCAGCTATGACGAATTCTCGGTCAACAACATTGACGAAACCAAATTCACCCTTGACCAGCGCACCATCGGTGCCAGTTGGAGAAAAGTCACACCACCCGACAAATACTTGTATGACAACATTTTTTATATCGTAAAAGATTCGGACGGAAATTATTACAAACTAAAATTTACCGCTTTAGAAAATGAAAACGGTATAAGAGGTTATCCTGAGTTCAAATACGATTTATTACAATAATTATTTACTGTTTAATCAAATTTATATTTATATGAAAAAAATTAATCTATTATTCTTGCTTTTGATGGGTTCTGCCTGTGTTATCGCACAGGAAACCACTGTCAACCTCTCTATGGGTGCAGGGTATTCAAAAAATGTTTTTTTTGATTTTGAGAGTTCTCAATCAGAAAGTTATGATGTGGCCAGTTGGGACATCGCTTTCCTGCGAACCAGTACATTTGCCTTTGCGGAAAGAATCAATGACGGTTTGGGAATTGAGGTGTATGAAGCTTCCAACAATCCGGCTGATTACGCTACCATCAATCCTGCCGATATTGACAACTGGATTCAGTTGTACAACAGCGATACCATGTGGGAAGCGGGGGCTTTTGACTTTGGCTCTGCGGAATATGGCTGGGGAGAATACAATGCGGCTACTCACCATGTTACTGGAACCATCGTTTATGTATTGAAATATGCTGACGGCAGTTTCAAGAAATTCATGATTGATGACTTTTATAACGGCTATACTTTCAAATATGCGGACTGGAATGCATCCACTTCAAGCTGGGAAAATGACCAGACAGCTACACTTCCCAATTCGGAAAATGATGGAAAATTATTTAACTTCTACAGCCTGACCAACAATGAATCTGTAGTGGCTTCGCCTAATTTGGACAGCTGGGATTTGGTTTTCCAAACTTATGTAACTGATTTGGGTATCATGTATCCGGTCATAGGGGGATTGCATAACCCAAGTGCGAAAGTGGCAAAAAGTACCAACACCGATGTCAATTCACTCGATGAATCAGATTACAAAACAGAAATCAATACCGTAGGCTACGATTGGAAAAGCTTTCAGGATGGTTCTTACGAAGTCGATTCAGACATGTATTACTTCCTAAAAAAAGAGAACGGTAAAGTTTTCCGCTTCCACTTCCTCAGCTATGAAGGTTCTTCCAATGGAAATTTTTCACTGGCATACGAAGATGTAACAGACCAAATGTCAACCGTTGATTTTGACAGTCAGAATTCACTCAGCCTTTATCCGAATCCCGTGAAAGGAAAAATCCTGAACCTGTTGTACGAATCAAATGGAGCCGAAAAAGTAGTGGTTGAAATTTATAACACTGCAGGCAAGTTGGTCGTTAAGCAACAGTTGAATACAAACGGTTACTTTAACCATCAAATGAATCTGAATCAACTCCCCTCAGGAGTATATTTCCTTAAATTCAATGCAGGAAAGTATTCGGATACTCAAAAAATAGTTCTCAATTAATTGCATATTTTA
>JAQVKJ010000301.1 GCA_028694715.1 Weeksellaceae bacterium
TGATTTTCTCGGGTTCATTATTGGTAATTCCTTCATTGATCAGGTGAATGCTTTCGACAAACTGCCGCATTTCCCTAAGTATAAATTCCTTGTGTTCGGGTTTGAGCTGAATTTCTGTTCTTTGGTCTCCTTCGAGTCTGAAAGCCTCCTTTGGGGTTTCTGGTTTCAACCATAAAAACAGGTTCAGGCCGATAGAGAAAATCAGTAAGATGATTAATATTTGGTTTGATTTCATTTAAAAATTTTTTAAAGTGTATAATTAATTCCTACCATAAAATTCCTTCCAATTCCCGGAATGTAATTGGTTGCATTCTCTTTGGTTGCTCCCTGCTGCTGCATGGGTGGCGGTATGTTGGTAGCATCTCTCACTAAATAACTCGAAGCATAAATTTTGTCGCTCAGGTTACGGGCTTCCACATAAATTCCCCACCGATTGTTATGAAAACCAATTCTGGCATTGAGCAAGGTGTATGGATCCTGATACAGTTCATTGTGGTGGTCAATGGGCGTTTTTTCGGGCAGCGATTCAATATTGAAATTCAACAACAAGCCCATCGGATGTTCGTATTGAATCAATGCATTGATATAATGTTTAGGAATTCCTGCGATGCGGTTGTCTTTGTAATTGCCTTCTTTGAAATAAAAGTCACTGTAGGTGTAAGAAATTCCTAATTTGATAAAATCATTGGTTTTGATGATGTTATTCAGCAAATGACTTTCCACACCCAATTCCAGTCCTCTGTGGATGGTTTTTGAATCCGAGTTGATGGTCTTTCCGGTGATTCCGTTGATGTCGGTCAGTGCCAGTAATTCATTCTTTAGCAAAGAACTGTAGAGTGCAATGTCCCAGCTGAGGCGGTTGTTTTTGAGTTTGCCCGAGCTGCCTATTTCAAAGGTCATTGCGGTTTGTTCTTTCAAGTCAGCAGCCTCAATATTGGTTGGACTTGAATTGGGGCTTCCGCCGTTGATATTGATGATTTCCAGAAAAGTAGGTGGTTCATAACTTCTGCTTGTGTTGGCAAAAAACCTGATATTTTCGAAGGGCGAATACACCCAACCGATTTTGGGGATGAAACCTGTATAATTCAATCTCTTGTTTCGAATCGGTGTCGCCGGCAAAGTTGTTGTTTGTTGGTTCATTTGATTGAATACCGGCCGGTCAACGGGGTCTTCGTCAGCCGCATTGATTTTTCTGGAATCCCAGCTCACTTGAACGGCGGCATTGAATTTAAGTTGGGGTGTAATTGAATAAATGTCATTGATGTACAACATTTGTTTGTTGGCGTTCAACCGATTTCTAGAAAACAAATCAGACTTCACTCCACTTTTATTTATATAATGACTTGTATGGGTGGTGCCGAATTGAAAATTCATCCCAATAACGAGTCTGTTTTTTGCGGTTTGATTTTCGAATGCAAGATTTAGTCCAGCGTCGTTGCTCAAAAGGCTTCTGACACCTTCGGCGATAGGGAAAGTAAATTCATCATCTGTGTATTGATAATGGAGCATGCTTTGGATGCTGTTTTTTGGATTGATTTTATACACAGTTTTGTTGGCAATTCTCAGTGCGTCCACCTCTCTACCGGGTTTGTCCACCTGCACATTGGGCCCGATATTTTTTGGGCTCATTTGGCCATTGATCTGTTTGGGATCTTCTTCATACTGTGCTTTTGTCAATGGACCGGGTACATCAAATGCAAGGTGGGTATAATTGACCAGCAATCTGGATTCGAAGTTGTCGTTAAATCTTCGTCCGATGTTCATCAATGCATTGTAGCGATCAGAGCTATTGTGTTCTCTGAATCCATCGCTGCGGTTATAGGAAACCGAAAAAAAGCCGTCATTTTTCCCCTTCAAGAATCCCGAAGAGGCTGTGGCGTTGAAGGATTCAAAACTTCCTGCTTCGACTTTAACTACCAATGGAGATGCGTTGTAACCGTTTTTGGTGATGAAATTAATGGCACCACCGAGCGTAGAACTTCCGTATTTCAGAGCGTTAGCACCTTTGTAGATTTCCACCAGATGTGCTGCCTGAGTTTCAATGATGCCGATGATGTACGAACCATCGGTATGGTTCACCGGAATGCCATCCTGCAATAGCGTCACGCCTCTGGATTGGGGATTGCTCTGTATGCCTGAGCCTCTGATATTCAGTCTGGGCTGGTCGTTTCCGCCAAAGAATTCCTGTAGGATGATTCCCGGTTGTTGGCCGATAGCGTCTTTGAGTGTTTTGGAAGCTTTCATTTTCAAATCTGCCAAATCAACGAGGGCAACACCGCCCGGAATCAAATCGAGTTCACGGCGAAGTCTGTTTTTGGAATTTGTTATCAAGCTTGGATTGTCACTGATACTGATTCCCTCCAGTTCAACAGTGGCACTGTATAGAGTTATGTCAACATAAGTTACCCGATTTTCGTTTCCCGAAAAAAGCACTTGAATCTGACGATCAAAAAAATCTTCTTTTGAAATATTCAGCTCCGCATTTTTGTTGGGGACACTTATTTCAAAAACACCTTTTTCATCGGTCAGCACCGAAATAGTTTCATCATTGAGGAGTTGTACCTTCACTCCTGGAATTCCGTTTGTAGATTCGTCGCTGATTTTTCCCTTAACTACGAAATCAAAAGTCTGTGCATTCAGCATCAAAACGGGTATCAGTAAATATGTTAAAAATATATATGTTTTAAATTTCATTGTATGTTATTTTAGATTCACTAACTTCCATTCTATTCACGGTTTTTTCTGAATTGAGAGGGTGTGAGTCCGAATTTTCTTTTGAAGGCGGTACTGAAATGCTGTGGGTTTTTGTAGCCTATGATTTCA
>JAQVKJ010000302.1 GCA_028694715.1 Weeksellaceae bacterium
TGACCATCGGTTGAACCCTTCCTACGGTTTTGGAGTCATCCAACGAAATCGCATACAACTGAAAATCAGTCTCCGACGCCCAATCGTCAATTTTGTCATTGATTGCATTGAGTTCCAACATACACGGGCCGCACCAAGTCGCCCAAAATGCCAGAACAATGGTTTTCCCTTCCATCGACTCAGCCTTGATGTTTACTTGATTGCCTTTTAAATCACGGATGGGTGCATCAGGAAAATCAGCTTCCTGTGCCGTAAGAAATCCCATACTTATCACCAAAGTAAGGACATAAATAATTTTTCTCATTTTATTTTTTTTGTGTGTTATGAAAAAGCTAAATTAGCAAAAATTAATTCATAGTTATGAAAAAATTAAATAATCTGACACACACATTTATTTTATTAGCAGTTTTTTCTACTTTTTTAATCGGTTGCGGAACCGAAGAAGATATTGGAGACGAACTGATTGAACTCACAGTAAGTGCCTCTTCAGTGCCCATACAAACACCCGTGACCTTTTATGTATCTTCAAGTATTTCAGGAGATGTAAGTGCAGAGGCTGCATTTTTTGTCAACGGAGAACCGATTGCCGGAAACACCTTTGTACCCATCGAACCCAATGATTACAATGAAGTTTATGCTACCTACAACGGCAAAACCACAAGCACAAAAACATTTGCTTCCACAGCTGTTACTCCATCAGAATATACACAAAAATTATTGCTGGAAGACTACACAGGGACTTGGTGCGGGTACTGTCCGAGAATGATTACCATTACCAATTATCTCACCGATTACAGCCCGAATGTCATTCCCGTTGCCATTCATACACCCGGTTCTCCTACAGATCCTTGGGAATATGAACATGCTTCGCAAATGATGAGTGCTGCATATTACAACACCGGAGGCGCACCTGCCGGTCAATTTAACCGTACTATTAAAGTCAATCAAGACGAAGGGCCTAATCCATGTCCAAACAATCCGGAGTTTTTTGAAAGTCAAGCAGAAGCACTTTTGAGTCAAAACGCACCTTTGGGGTTGTCCATCAATTCAACTTTGAATGGAAACAGCTTAACCATGAATGTCAAGGTAGGTTTTGCGACCGATGAAATTTCAAATGCAAAACTGGTGGTTTATCTGATTGAAGACGGGCTTTCGCACAATCAAGCCAACTATTTCAGCGGCTCAACGATTATCAACTGTGATCCAGCGTACAACTATGCAGACATGCCGAACCCCATTCCGGATTTTCCGCAGAATCATATATTGTTGAAGGCATACACAGATATTTATGGAGATACGATTCCACAAGAATCCATTGCTGAAGGAGCTGTCTGGTCATGGGAGAGAACTTATCCGCTTCCGTCCAATGTGACAAATACACAAAACCTGAGCCTTGTAGCCTTTGTCCTCGGGAACGGCGACTCCATCTCTACAAGAAAAGCACTCAATGTACAAAGTTCTTCCCTGGGTGTTCATCAGCCTTTTGACTGATTCAATATCAAATAATTATACAAAACAAAGACCCGAAGTGATTCGGGTTTTTTTGTTTTGGTAAATTAAAATAATCTCAGCCAAAGACCGTTTTTATTTTAGGTTGGTTAAGGATATGTCTTTTCGATTCTATATACTGATGGTTTTTGTGATTTTGGCTGTCCGCTTAAAGTCTCAAAATCCCTATATTTTCAGCAATGACCCATACAGCGGTATTAGCAATGTAGGTATTTCTCCCACCCAGCCGTTTCTGAATCCCAACCAATGGGATGCCCATCTCCTTTCTGAGAACATATTTTTTAGAAGTCAATACGGTTATATTTCTAAATCGAGTCTGCTCGGACTTTTGCAAGGAGACATCAAAGAATCGGACATCGGTCGTAATATAACGGGTGAAAACACAAAAAAAGTCTGGGATTATTATAACCACGACCAAACCGGATTTCATTTCAGTTCTGAATTAATGGGGCCTTCGTTTTCATTTAATTTCAAATTGGCCGAAAGGAATTTTTCAGCCGGACTGTTCTCAAAACTCAGAACACAAAGCTCGATTATAAAAGTAGATAATTACCTGAAATACACCAATCAAGAAATCATGGAACCGGTTTTGTACAATCTCGGTCCCTTTGATTTCACTTTTATGAACTGGACAGAAATCGGGTTGAACTTGTCCACCGATGTTTTTCAGTATTCAGAAAATCACTGGGTAGTGGGCGCAAATTTCAAATACCTTATCGGAAATGATGCTGTCTATTTAAAAAACCATCAAAATGCAGTGATGAGAAGAGAACTGGTAACAAACCCTGAAGATTCTGTGGGTTTTATTAAAAATTTATACCTCTCAGATTTTGATATTGAAGCCGGATATTCCAGCGGTTATGATTTTGAAAACAACCGCTACAATTATCAAAGTTCGGGGAAAGGCTTTGGGTTAGACATTGGTTTGGCTTATGTTGATTTTGGTCAGTACAATCATCCGTATGATTTAAAAATAAGTTTGAATCTGATAGATTTGGGCATGATAAATTTCGATGGTTTTGTTCATCGGTATATGGGCGATGAACTTCAGTACACCAACAATCCTGTTTTTGATGTTGAATTTGAAAATCCGGAACAATTTGCACAAATCATCAGCAACGAAGTGTACGGCAATCCCGAACAGTCGCTGATTTCAAACGAATTCAAAATCGGATTGCCTACTGCGCTTCATTTCAATGCAAGTAAAAGTATTTCGGCTGAACAATACCTGAGCCTGAACTGGATTCAGCGCATTCCGTTTTTTGAAAACAGTCTGAAGCGGAACAATGTCGTACACCTCTCCTAT
>JAQVKJ010000303.1 GCA_028694715.1 Weeksellaceae bacterium
GAATCAATCCCTGACTGGATGGACGAAATGGGGATGGATGAACTCGGTGAAAAAATATGGCAAAGAGAAATTGAGAAAATGAACAACACCCTACCGACTGTCATTCGGGTCAACAGCTTGAAAATCGACCGGAAGTCACTTCTCAAAAAACTGAAAGAAACTGGTGTAGATGCCGTTGCGCTTTCCAAATATCCGGACGCTTTGGAATTGGTCGAAAAAACCAATGTTCTGAAAACCGAAGCCTTCAAGGAAGGAGGGTTTGAAATTCAGGATGCCGGTTCTCAAATGATTGCTCCTTTTTTGGATGTACGGCCAGGAATGCGTGTGGTGGACGCTTGTGCGGGGGCAGGAGGGAAGACACTTCATCTGTCGGCACTGATGCAGAACAAAGGACAGATTTTTGCGCTGGACATACACGAATGGAAATTGAGAGAACTGAAAAGAAGAGCCAAAAGAAACAATGCACAAAACATCCAAACCCGACTGATAGATTCCTCCAAAGTTATCAAAAGATTAGAAAATTCAGCAGACAGGTTGCTGTTAGATGCTCCATGCAGTGGCCTGGGGGTGTTGAGCAGAAATCCCGGAGCAAAGTGGAAACTCACATCTGAATTCATTGAGAAAATAAAAGATGAACAAAGAAAAATACTCAATGATTATTCAAAAATGGTTAAAACCGGTGGTGCAATGGTCTATGCCACTTGTTCGATTCTGCCGTCAGAAAACCATCTGCAAATCAAATACTTTCTCAAAAATCATCCTGAATTTAAACTCGTCAGAGAAAAACAGTTGCTGCCTTCTCAAACCGGTTATGACGGTTTTTACATGGCATTCCTCGAAAAACTTTAGACACAAAATGCATTAGGCATATTGTTCGTTCAGAGTGATTAAATGACGAATTCCAGTGGGCAGATTTTGAAAAAAAAGATTTTCAATCTGTTCAACAATGAAAGTATATGAAATATCAAAAAAGTAATTAAATTTGTATGCATGCAGGATGTTGATAACTTGTTTCTGGAAGCCGGTAGGGCAATTGATAACAGCGATTTGTCATCGGCCAAATCCTTATTGAATGAAATTTTACTGATTGACCCGGCACACAGCCGAGCCCACAACCATTTGGGTTGGATTTATGAAACCAAACTCAAGGATTTTGAAAAGGCACAGATGCATTACGAACTCGCCATAAAATTCAGTAAGGGAAATTATCCTGTGGTTTATGTGAATTTTGTGTATTTGCTGATTGAATACGGCCATTACGACCGTGCTGGAGAAGTGATTGAAGAAGCAATGGACATTCAGGGGGTCGATTATGCCACACTGATTTTTCAGAAAGGCCAGATAGCTGAATCCCATCAGAAATTTATTGATGCAGCCAAGAATTATATGCTTGCCAGAAAGCTAACATTCAGCAAAGAGTTAATGAATGTACTCGACAATGAAATCAAAAGAGTGAAATCCAAAATGAACTTCTGGCAAAAGCTGTTGTTCAGATTGGATAATTTTTAGGCCGCTTTTTTTGACTTATTACCCAATTATTTCTACTTTTAGACAAATTTAGGAGCCGGTTGTTCTGATTTGGATTTTTCTACTGTTGGGGAACGGTTCTGTTAAATTGAATTGAATTAAACAAACATAAAACTTTAAGCAATGAGTTATTATAAACTGGGGAATATCCCACGCAAGAGACATACCGTCTTCAAAGACGACAACGGAAAAATGATTTATGAACAATTGTTCGGCACCGAAGGTTTTGCCGGCATTGCGTCTTTGTTGTATCACATACATCGTCCGACACAAATATTGAACATAGGTCAGCCGGTGGACGATGCACCCAAGGCGGCCATCGATAAAAACATCAGTCCAAGACTGGTGAGAGGTTTTGATGCCGAACCGAAAGACGATTTTATAGAATCAAAAACTCCTATTTTTTTCAATGATGACGGAGTACTCGGAGTGGCAGCACCCAAGAAATCAATGAGGGATTATTTTTACAAAAACGGTCACTGCGACGAATTGTTTTTTGTACACAAAGGAAGTGGAACATTCAAAACCCTTTTGGGTGATATTCCTTTCAAATACGGTGATTATTTGGTGGTGCCCAGGGGTACGATTTATCAGTTTGAATTTGAGGACGAAGACAACAGGTTGATGTATCTGGAATCCTTTTCTCCCATTGAAACTCCATCGCGTTACCGTAATAATGTGGGGCAATATCTGGAGCACTCGCCTTTCTGTGAAAGGGATTTTGTAATGCCACAATACAGAGCACCCATCGACCAAAAAGGTGAATTTTTAGTCAAAGTTAAAAAGCAAGGAAAAATTTATCCGATTACCTATGCGACCCATCCGTTTGATGTGGTAGGTTGGGACGGATATTTTTATCCCTACGCCTTTTCAATCTTCGATTTTGAACCGATTACCGGTCGGATTCATATGCCCCCTCCAATTCATCAGCAGTTTGAAGCACGCAATTTTGTGGTTTGCTCGTTTGTGCCGAGATTGTATGATTATCACCCACTTGCAGTGCCTGCTCCCTACAACCACAGCAACATTGATACGGAAGAAATCCTGTATTATGTGGACGGTGATTTCATGAGTAGAAACCATATAGAAAAAGGATATTTCACACTACATCCAGGGGGAATTGCCCACGGTCCTCATCCGGGGGCTGCCGAAAGAAGTGTAGGACAGAAAGAAACCGGTGAACTGGCGGTGATGGTCGATTTCTTCCATCCTGTAAAACTCACCGAACAAGCCGTTGCCATGCAGGACGCAGACTATATGAAAAGCTGGTTGGAACCGTAAGACTT
>JAQVKJ010000304.1 GCA_028694715.1 Weeksellaceae bacterium
TTTGAAAAACATAGGTTCCAAAAAGGCAGAAAACAATGCACCCGTCGAAAGAGTACTCAGCGCGACAGCCACATTAGATACTTTGATGGCGCCAAAAAAAAACATCCAGTGCAGTCCGATGATGACTCCGATTCCCAACAACATAATCAAATTACTGCCGTTGAGCTTTAAGTCCACTTTTCTGTATTTAAGTATGGCAAACAATACCAAGGTGGCCACTGTTACTCTGTACCAAACCAGCGGAATGGCGGAGGTTTCGATTAGTTTCCCCAGTACACCTGTGAAACCCCACAGCAGAACGATGAACTGTAACCGAAATTGAGTGGATGAAATCAATCTTAATTTTTCACAAAATTAAGACCTAAAATCTGAATTTGGGTTTAAAAACATCAAAATAATTTGCACAAAAATGGCCGGAAAATCCGGCCAATGTATAAAGATTGATTTTATGTTCAAGCTTCGATTGGATGCTCCACCAATTGTCTCCAACCGTATGGGTCTTCGCTGATGCCCATTTGCAAATCCACCAGTTTTTTCTTCAGTATGCTGCCAAAGCAATCCTCAGCTGGAAGTTCAGGAAGACTGAGTTTTTCTTCTCCGTATCCAACGGCCGCATAATTATTGACCACAACAGCGGTTCCAACACCGATGACTTCTTTGAGTTCTCCGCTTTTGTGAGCTTCATACACTTCTTTGACGGTAATCGGACGAACTTCTACCTCAATGCCAGCGTCTTCGGCCAACTGTAGTATGCTTTTTCGGGTGACACCGTTCAGAATTCTTTCGGATACCGGTGCAGTAAGTAATTTGTCACCAATTCTGATGATGACATTCATGGTGCCGGCTTCTTCAATCAAAGTATGGGTGGCGTCGTCAGTCCAAATCACCTGATCATAGCCTTCCTCTCGGGCGACCCTTGCCGGATAAAAGGAAGCACCGTAATTTCCGGCTGCTTTTGCAAAGCCTGTTCCGCCATTGGCAGCACGACTGAATTTATCGGCGATTTTGAGAGAAAGCGGTTTGTTGTAATAATTGGGCGCAACGGCCATCACGATAGAAAAAAGAAATTCGTCGGATGATTTGGCTGAAATGGCTTCTTCGGTCCCGAACATTACTGGTCTTATGTACAACGACATACCGTATTTGTCCGGAATCCATTGTCGGTCTATGTCAACAAGTGTTCTGATGCCATCCATGAAGATTTCTTCCGGAATTTGTGGCATATCCATTCTTACAGCCGATTTATTGAATCGCTCAAAATTCTCTTCGGGTCTGAAAAGATAAGCCTCTCCGTCCGGTCCTTTATAGGCTTTCATTCCCTCAAAAATTCCCTGACCGTAATGTGCCACCGAAACCGCCGGAGTGAACTCTAATTTTCCATATGGCTTGATGACGGGGACATTCCATTTTCCGTCTTTGTAATGGCACAACAGCATGTGGTCTGTAAATGCTTTTCCAAAAACTTTGATGTTGAAAACCTCAGGTGTGAATTTCGATTCCTCTATCTTTTGAATTATCATAACTAATTTTTTGATTAATTTTTCAGAATTGCAAATTTAGCCATATTTAATAGATTTTTGGCTTTGTAGCATGATAAATAATCGTTAATTTATTCACATAAATGCAGAATATAGTTGAATTTTTGAGTAGAATTCATCGGTAGTTGTTGAGTAGGATTTTTAATTTGAAATAAGTTAATACAGGACAAAAAACTTCGTAATTCGCTATTTTAAATCCGAATAATGCTTTCGCATTTTAATAAAATACTGAAAGGGAATCATTTTGCGGCTATAATACTCTTTATTGCCTCCTTTGCTATTTCTGAGATAGTATGAAAGCCGTCGATAGAAGCCGAAATGAGCTCTCACAATCGCCAGACAATGTGGGGGACCTTCGTAAATCAAAAACACCAGACCGGTAATTCCGTCCAAAATCAAACGACTGAAAATGACCCTGATTTTTTTTCTCTTGGGCAGGTTTTTGGCAAGCATGCCCAGGTTATTTCTAAAGTTGAGATAAGTTTTTTGTGGACTGTTGGCTTTTAGGGTTCCTCCTCCCAGATGGTAAACCTTTGATAAACCACAGTAAAACACCTTCCTGTTCTCGTGATTGAACCGCCAACACAAATCAATTTCTTCCATATGTGCAAAAAATGTTTCGTCAAAACCGCCACTGTTGATGAAATCATCTGTTCTGACAAAAAAGCATGCACCACTTACCCAAAAAACCTGCGCCGTATCGTTGTACTGCCCATAATCATTTTCCAAAGTCCAAAACACCCTTCCACGGCAGTATGGATAGCCGAAATTATCGATGAAGCCGCCACCTGCACCTGCATATTCAAATTTATTTGGATTTTTATAATCGAGGATTTTGGGTTGGGCTGCCGCTATTTCCGGGTTTTGTTCAAACAAATTCATCATTGGTTCGAGCCAGTTTTCAGAAACCATCACATCTGAATTCAGTAGACAAAAAAGCTCAATACCGGGATTTTGTTCAAGAATTTTTTGAATTCCGTCATTGTAGCCTTTGGCAAAACCATAGTTTTCAGGGTTTTTGATGACTTTCACTCTTGGGAATTCGGATTTCAGAATTTCCACAGAATCATCCTCGGAAGCATTGTCAATGACATAAATATCGGATTCTTTAGAATGCTCAATTACGGAAGGCAAGAATTCTTTCAACAGTTCCTTTCCGTTCCAGTTCAATATGGCAATGGCGGTTTTCAATAGTCGATTCCTTTTTTGTATTTCCATCTTTTGTGGCTCCATAGCCAGTTGTCTGGGTATGAATTGATAAGCGTTTC
>JAQVKJ010000305.1 GCA_028694715.1 Weeksellaceae bacterium
ATCAGTTGGTCATCTGGTCTGAACGAGTAGGCGTACCCATTGTGAAACAACCCATGGGCTCAGACCCTGCTGCCGTTGCATTTGACACTCTGCAGTCTGCAAAATCACAGGGTGCAGATGTAGTGTTGATTGATACCGCCGGGCGTCTCCATAACAAAGTAAACCTAATGAACGAGCTTTCCAAAATCAAAAGAGTAATGCAAAAGGTCTATCCCGACGCTCCACATGAGGTTCTGTTAGTGCTCGATGGCTCAACCGGTCAGAATGCATTTGAACAAGCCAAACAATTTACTCAGGCAACCGAAGTGACCGCCTTGGCTGTTACAAAACTTGACGGAACTGCAAAGGGAGGTGTTGTCATCGGAATCTCTGACCAATTCAAAATCCCGGTAAAATACATCGGTGTCGGTGAAGGAGTGGATGACCTTCAGCCTTTTGACAAGTTTGAATTTGTGGACAGTTTCTTTGGGTAAATACCTATAAATTTTAAATCTTATAGAATGACTGAGAATTCATGTTCGTTTAGTCATTTTTCTGCAAATCAAAGTAATCTGCTTTTCTCCAATTCATACGAAAATCACAGTCGGCGTAATCTTCATCTATACTGATAAAGGTGTCATTGATTTCGCTTTCCACCCACTTCATCAGTACTTCCTGCCGTTTTGAATTAACTGTCAGATTTCTCAGTCTTGCATAGTCAGTTTCCAGATTAATTTTATGGGCCGGAATGGTTTCGTCGAGTCTAATTACCCTGATGACTGTCTGATTCATGAATTCATCTTCAAAGGCATTGGATATTTCACCGTCTTTCAGATTTGTTATTGCATTCAACGATTTGGTGGGCAGTTTGCTACGGTCCATGCGGTCTTCCTCCGTTTGGCTGTCCATCAACTTACCTGCGTTGTATTTGGTGTATTTATCGATTGAATATTGCAGAGCGGCTTCTTTGAAAGTCATTTCTCCTTTGTCGATTTTCATCACCACTGAATCAAGTATGGCCTTTGAGGCAAGCAGTTCTTCGGCCGTGGGTTTGAGTCTGATAAGTATGTGTCGGATGTCCAACTCCTGCCCTCTTCGTTTTTCGAGCATGGCAATATGGTAACCGAAATCCGTTTTGAAGGGTTCAGAGATTTCGCCTTCCTGAAGATTGAACACCACCGCATCAAATTCAGGCACCATTTGTCCTCTTTTCACATTCTTGATCAATCCTCCGGCAGATGCAGAACCTGGGTCATCAGAATAAAGAATCGCCTTGGTCGAAAAACTCGCTCCTTCTTCAATTTCTCTTTTATAACGCTTCAAGTCATCAATCACCTTTTGTTCGTTTTCGGGTTGGATGACCGGATAAATCACAATATGCGACAGGCTCACTTCTTCAGGGACATCTGGGAGTTCGTTTTTGTTTGTTTCGTAGAATGTTCTGACTTCTTCCGGGGTTGCATCCAAACCTCTGGTAACCAATCTTTGTTTTTCTTCGGCATATGCTTGGTCTCTCACAATGCTTCTTAAATCTTGTTTGAGTTCATTCATCGTGTTAAAACCAAAGAACTGTAGAATTTCTTCTTCGCTCCCTTGGGTCAGAAATCTTTGGACGGTCATGTCCACCTGACGGTCAACCTGATCGTTGGTAATGTTAATCAGCGTATCTTCCTTGGCCCTTGACACCAGTAGCTTTTCTATCAGAATATTTTCAAAAAACTCGCAATTGCTTTCAACTTTGAACCCCTGCGCAAGTGCTCGTACGAAATCTCTCTGAATGTCAGAGTCCAGAATCACCTCACCTCCCACTACTGCTGCAACTCCATCTATCTTCTGCTGATTCAGCGGATTGTCACTGGGTTGTGCGTACACTGCTATTGAAAGTCCAAACAAGAACAAGCTTGTCCAAAAAAAATTATTTTTCATTGATTTTGATTTCGTTTTGATTGATTGCCTCTTTATACAATTCATTTTGTATATCACCGAGCAAATTTAACTTTCTTTTGTTAAGTAACAGATTTTTTATGGTAGGTTTAACAAATTCATAAGGAGCTTCACTGCCCTTTTGTTTCAGATTGAGAATTCTTATCATAACAACAGTTGAATCATTGCTGATTTTCAATCTCCTCCTGTTGAGCAGTTGAGACAGATTGTTGCCTTCGTTCAATTGCGGATACTGAGCAGCGAGCGATTCGACCGAATACCAATTGCTGTCCTGATCGTAGTAGGGCAAACCCGAAGTCATGACGATTTTCAACACCTCATCAAAATCATCTTCTTTGCCCGAATTGAACAATGTTTCGGCACGAGCTTCATCGTCTTTATACACGGTGATTGCACGATAATTCACAATGTCCTTGTTCAACGGAAAACTTTGCTTGTTGGCTTCAAAATAAGCAATCACCTCTGCGTCCTCTACAGAATCCTTCATGCTTTTTTCTATCAAATAATTATTATAGGCATTGATCAACAAGTCCTGGCGGTATTCCACCATTTTATTATCGATTTCCTTTAGCGTCAGTGCGTCAATATTCTCCTCCGCCTTGTCCACAATCGCTTTCTTTTTCACCTACTCTTCTATGTAGGCCTTGACCAGCTTTGCGCTGTCTTCACTTCCAATGTCAACCGGTAGCATTAGCCGTATGTCTCGGTCGGTCAAGAAATGGTTTTTGTATTGTACAACTATATTTTCATCATCGGCTTTTTGTTTTGAAAAATCCAATTTGTTTTTGCAAGCCGTCAGCACTCCCATTAAGACCAATCCCAATACAGCATTCTTCATCAGAAAATTTTAAATATTATAATTATATGTGTGTTGTTA
>JAQVKJ010000306.1 GCA_028694715.1 Weeksellaceae bacterium
GTGGCAAGCAATATATTTTCTGGTTTTTTCCATTTGTAATCCGCCGGAATGGCCATCACAGGAATTTTGGTTTTGCCAATGACATCAGAAGTATTACTGCCCAATAGTTTGGTCATGATGCCGGTTGCACCCAAGGTCCCCATGACAACCAAGTCAATATTTTTGGATTCACCTACTTCGTTAATGGCATCGGTCAGTGATTTAATCGAAATTACAGTATCAATGTCTATGTCTGAATCCGATTTTTTGATGAATTCATTTCTGAGGTCGTTGATTTTGGCCTTGGCCTCGGTAATCAAATCATTCGTAAATTCACGGTTTACACCCATCAAATCGGTGTAATTGCCTTCTGCAACTTCAAATGAATTCAGCAGTGTGATTCTGGCTTTCAGATATTTGGCCGCATGAACCGCAAAATCAATCGCTACTTCAGAAGCTTTTGAAAAATCTGTGGGTACAAGTATGTGTTTCATAATTTATTTTTTTAATGACTAATACTATAATTTTCAATGAAATGCTACTTAACAAAGGTACGAAAAAAACACGATTCTACATATTGTGAGCCTCTGATTAAAATCAGAATATTGAGCTGAGAAAACTCGCAGTTTACAAGTTTTTAAAACTTTCTTTGAGCATTGACCACAAGCGTTGTAACTTGTCGGGAATTACACAAAACAGTTGGATTCATGGGAAAAGAAATCGAAAGGAAATTTCTGGTCAACCATCAAAAATGGGAGAAAATCGACAAACCGAACGGTCGTTTATTGCGACAGGCCTTTTTGTTGAATCAAGCCGATAAAATTATTCGTGTCAGACTGACGCCCGACCAAGCTTTCCTGACCGTCAAAGGACAAACGACTTCCATCAGCCGTGCCGAATTCGAATATGAAATCCCTTTTGAAGAGGCTGAGCAATTGCTTGAGAATTTTTGTGAAAATGAAATTACTAAAATCAGGTACCTGATGGAAGTGGGCGGCAAAAAATGGGAAGTGGATGAATTTTTGGGCGACAACCAAGGTTTGATATTGGCTGAAATTGAATTGAATTCGGAAGACGAGTTTTTTGAAAAACCCGATTGGGTGACCTGTGAAGTGTCAGAAGACGAACGGTATTACAATGCCTGTCTGGCGAAAAGACCTTATAACAGTTGGAATGACAAATGAATACACAAAAAACATACAATCTGATTTCAAAAGTCATTGAATGGCTCAACCATCGAAAAGACAAAAACATACGAATCGCTGATTTGTGCCGTAAATGTGATGTTAGCCAAGATGAATTGGAAGAAATACTGGCTGAATGGGCAGGCTTGACGGTACAGGAATTTCTGTATTTCATCAGTCCTGTGCACAATTTACAATTGATTCATTCCGATGAACAGCTTTCGCTTTTTGATGAGAAACATTTGCCACATACCCAAATTCCTTCGCCCGTGGTGGAAATCATTCCTATGTCAGTGGATGTTGATGAGAACCGGGCTGAAAGGCTGAATATAAATTATGAATTTTACAAAAGTCCATTTGGAGAACTCACAGTGGCTTCAAGTTCTGAGGGCGTTTGTTATATTGCATTTGACGAAGATGAAACAAAGGCAATTAGAAATATGAAATCCAGATTCAGCCATGCCGTTTTCAGTCGTCAAAAAGATGATTTTCAAGCAGCTGCAGTGGCTGTATTTGAATTGAAGCATCGGCATCTTGTCAGGCTTCACATGAAGGGCACTGATTTTCAGCTGCTCGTTTGGAATCAGTTGTTGAAAATCCCTTTTGGAGAGCTTCGTACTTATCAGCAGTTGGCCGATGAACTCAATCTACCGACAGCTTCGCGAGCGGTGGGAACTGCCATCGGGAGAAATCCGATAGCTTATATTGTCCCATGTCACAGGGTGGTGCAGTCCACAGGAAATTTTGGAGACTATATGTGGGGAAGTGGTCGAAAAATGGCGATTGTCGCTTGGGAAATGGGAAGATTTCGTTACTCAAAACCTAATTTTTGATGCGGAGGCATGCAAGGCATTTGAGAGATTATTTATTAATTTTGGCTCAACATAAAATAGAACTCTTCTGATTTGGAACCCACTGCCACATTGAAAATAACAGACAAAATCAAAGCCGAGATAGCCGAACTGTCGCCAGCGGTATTTGCGTTTACAATGGCTACAGGTATTGTTTCGGTTGCGGCGCAAATGTCTGGGTACTCGACTTTTGCCCGGGTTTTGTTTCATTTTAATCTGGTCGCTTTTGGGGTACTTACAGTGCTGTATTTGCTTCGGTTGATTTTTTATTTCCCTGAATTCAGGAATGATTTTGTCCGTACTTCGGTAAGTCCTGGTTTTTTGACGATTGTGGCGGGCATCAACATTGTTGGTTATCAGTTTGTTTTGTTTCAAAACAATGATACTGTTGCGACGGTTTTATTTGTGTTGGCATGTATTCTTTGGTGTGTATTGATTTATTCGCTTTTTACCATCATTATTATCAAACGCGAAAAGGATCCGCTCAATCGGGGAATCAACGGCAACTGGCTTTTGATTGTGGTGGCAACGGAATCGATTTGTGTGCTTGGAACAGCACTTGCGGATTTCGTACCCTTGTCCGAAAAACTTATTTGGTTTGTATCGCTTAGTGTATTTTTAGTGGGTTGTATGCTCTACATAATTTTGATTACGCTGATTTTTTATCGGCTTGCTTTTTTCAGGGTTCGTTCTTCGGATTTGGCTCCCGCATACTGGATCAACATGGGGGCGGTAGCGATCATTACATTGGCCGGTTCTGGTTTGGTCGCACAGTCGGAT
>JAQVKJ010000013.1 GCA_028694715.1 Weeksellaceae bacterium
TTCAGTTGGTGGACAAATATTTTGGTTCCTACAAAAAAGGAGCTGAACCCAACCGGTATGTGGCAAATGAACCACCACTGAAGGGAATCAAGACAGTCAATGTGAGTAGCCCATCTGCCGAACGATTTCAATTTGCATTTCGAGTGGGAGGTGCCAAAACCAGAGACGCACTGCTCGTACAGATCATGGATAAGATTTTGAGCAACAGAACAGCAGGATTAATCGACTTGAATATCAACCAGAAACAATTGGCCCAGTCGGCAAGCAGTTATGCCCAAATCATGAAAGATTACACAGCCCATGTTTTCAGCGGTTCTCCAAAAGAAGGACAGTCCATGGAAGAGGTGAGAGATATACTTCTTCAGCAAATTGATAAAATCAAAAAGGGAGAATTTGAAGAATGGATGCTCATTGCTGTGGTAAATGATTACAAAAAGCAATGGCAATCCACCCTTGAGAATGCAGATAGGCTGGCGACGACCATGTACAATTCTTTTATTCAGGAAAAAAGCTGGGAGCAAATCGTTGCAGAACTCAACGAATTGTCCAAAATTACCAAAGCCGATATCGTGAAATTCGCCAATGAAAATTATGGAGACAATTTCGTGATTGTTTATAAAAATCAAGGAGAAAACAAAGATTTGGTAAGAGTAGAAAACCCGGGGATTACCCCAATCAATCTGAACCGTGAAAATGAATCTCAGTTCTACAAAAACTTTCAGAAACTGACAGTGCCACCCATCGAACCCGTGTTTGTGGACTTTGATAAGTCAATAAAAACCGAAGAATTCAAAGGAACCACGATTGCCTCGATACAAAATACAACCAACGAAATATCAACATTGTATTACATTACCGAAATCGGTTCTGACCACAGCCTTAAACTTCAGTTGGCCATGGATTACCTCGATTATCTCGGGACCGTTAAGTACAGCCCGGAGGAACTCAAAAAGGAATTCTACAAAATAGGAATTGATTATGGATTTAACATTGGTTCTGAAAGGTCGTTTATATACATCAGAGGATTGCAAGAAAACCTGTCCGAAGGTATTCAATTGTTTGAGCATTTGCTGTCTGAAGCCAAAGCCGACAAAGAAGCCTACAACAATTTTGTGGACAAGGAAATCAAATCGAGAAACGATGCCAAAGTACAGAAGTCTTCCATTCAGCGGGCATTAAACAATTATGCAATGTACGGTGCTGACAATCGTTTCAGAGATGTTTTGTCCGAAGCCGAGCTCAGGGCAATCAACCCAGATGAATTGGTGAAATTGCTGGGAGGTTTCCTGGATTATCCACACAGGATTTTTTATTACGGGAATGATTTGGCCAACACCAAAAATGCATTGGAAAAATACCATAACTTTGGCAGTGGAAAGAAAATTCCTGCGCCCAAAGTCTATCCCGAACCCGCAACCGACGGTAAAATTTATTTTACACCATACGATATGGTACAAGCAGAAATTTCACTTCGTTCTCGCGAAGCCCGCTTTGAACCAAGCCTTATGACCGCTTCAGGAGTGTTCAATGAATATTTTGGATCGGGACTTTCCTCAATTGTTTTTCAAGAAATAAGAGAATCAAAATCGTTGGCTTATTCTGCCTATTCGGTTTATTCTAACGCCTCAAAAGCCGATAAACACAATTATGTGATGGCCTATGTGGGTACACAGGCCAACAAGCTCCCGCAAGCGGTTGATGCACTCAAGGAGTTGATGAACAATATGCCAAAAGCAGAAAACCAATTCGAAAATTCCAGAAATGCTGCACTCAAAAAAATTGCAACAAAACGATATACAAAAGCAGCCATTTTCTTCTATCAGATGAGGCTCCAAGACAGAGGAATTCATTACGATATCAACAAAGACATCTACCAGGCCACACAGAAGATGAGCATGAAGGATTTGGAGGACTTCTTTAACCAACACATCAAAGGCAAAAAATTCAATGTCGGACTGATTGGAAAGAAAGAAAACCTTGACTGGGAAGCAGTGAGTGAAATGGGAAATGTAAAAGAAGTTTCACTGGAAGAAATATTTGGTTATTGATGATTTTTCTGGTCGGAAGTGCACTTACCTAATATGTTCGGTTCGACTGCTAACCGAACTTCCGGTCGGAATACAGTATTTTAACATGAAATAAATCATAAAGCGTTTGTTTAACAGTAGAAACGCTTAAAATTGAATATCTTTGAGCGTTTTTTAAAAACTTATTAAAATGATATTGAGAAGAGTAATTGCAATTGGTTTATTAAGCATATCAGTACTTGGTTTTTCACAAGAAAAAAATCTTAAGAATCTCACCAAACTCACTTATGGCGGCGACAATGCTGAGGCGTATTTTTCACCCGATGGCAAGATGTTGACCATGCAGGTGACAAACCCTGAAATCGGTGCAGAATGCGATCAGATTTATTTGCTGGAACTCAATAAATCCAAATATGAAACTTCTGATTTGAAATTGGTTTCAACCGGCATGGGAAGAACGACCTGTTCCTTCTTCATGCCAGACGGCAAACACATCTTGTACGCTTCCACTCATCTGGGAAGCAAAGCCTGTCCACCCAAACCGGCACCCAGGGCAGACGGAAAATATGTTTGGCCGATTTATCCTGAATTCGATATTTTCGTGGCAGACTTGGACGGAAACATCGTAAAACAGTTGACGGATTACGAGGGTTACGATGCAGAAGCAGTGCTTTCACCTGATGGCAAATACATCGTTTTTACTTCCATCCGCTCAGGCGACATGGAACTTTGGAGAATGGATGTGGACGGTTCCAACCTGAAACAGCTGACCTTTGATTTGGGCTATGATGGTGGCGCATTCTTTTCACCCGACTCCAAAAAATTGGTTTTCCGCTCTTCAAGACCCAAAACCCCTGAAGAGATCAAAGAATACAAAGATTTGCTTGCACAAGGTTTGGTGATGCCCACCAATATGGAAATCTACACAATGAACATCGATGGAACCGGCTTGAAGCAAGTAACCAATCTGGGCAAAGCCAACTGGTCGCCTTATTTTCATCCTTCCGGTAAAAAGATTTTGTTCTCTTCCAATCATCATTCTACCCATGGATATGATTTCCAGATTTATTCCATTGACATTGACGGAACCAACTTAAAACAAATCACTTACGAAAATCAATTCAATGCTTTCCCAATGTTTTCACCCGACGGTACCAAACTGGTTTTCTCCAGCAACCGCGACGGTGCAACACCACACGAAACCAGCGTTTTCATTGCAGATTGGGTGGATTTTGACGACGCAGAATTTGTAAGCGGTGAAAATCTAAAAGAAACCATTTCTTACTTGGCTTCCGACAAATTGGAAGGCCGATTGACCGGGAGCAAAAGCATTAAAAAAGCAGCAAGATTTCTGCAAAAAAAATTAAAATCTTATGGTTTGAAAACTGAAATCCAAACTTTTGATTATAATGTTAGAACCAATCCACACGACCTGAATTCAGCTTCAGAGAAAGTCAAAGGACAAAATGTAGTGGCCTATCTGGACAACAATGCCGACAAAACCATTGTGATTGGCGCGCATTTCGACCACCTTGGTAAAAACGAAAGAAACAATTCCACTTTGATGAATTCCAAAGGCATGATTCACAACGGTGCAGACGACAATGCATCAGGTACATCAGCCGTGTTGGAATTGGCGAGAATGTTCAGCCAAAACAAAACCAAAGAAAACGCCAATTTTGTTTTTGTGTTGTTTTCTGGCGAAGAGGACGGTCTGATGGGTTCCAAAGCATTTGCGGAAACCGTAAAATCAAAATACCCGAATGTCATCACCATGATTAACATGGACATGATTGGAAGACTTAATAAAATGAAAGAAATGACCGTTGGTGGCGTAGGCACTTCGCCGATTTTCAGAGATTTGGTCGAAAAATACAAACCGGCAGGATTCAATATTACCATCGATCAATCAGGTGTGGGGCCTTCTGACCATACTTCATTTTATCTGAAGGACATCCCTGTATTGTTTATGTTTACAGGCACACACGAAGATTATCACAAACCCAGTGACGATGAAGAAAAAATCAATTATTACGGCTTGAGGGCCATCACAGATTATGTATTTAATCTGGCCAATGCAATAGCCGTTCAGCCTGAAATTCCATTTACAAAAACAAAATTAGACGCAGTGAAAGAAGCACCCCAATTTAAAGTAACATTAGGCGTAATGCCCAATTATGCCGACACAAACGAAGGTCTGAAAGTGGACGGTGTCATCGAAGACCGCCCCGCCTCCCGTGCTGGCATTCTGACCGGAGACATCATCACCAAAATCGGTGATTGTGAAATCAAAGAAATATACAGCTACATGGAATGTCTTGCGAAATTCAATGTGGGTGAAGAAACCACCATCACATTTGTGCGAAACGGAGAAACCATAACGGCTCCCATAAAATTTTAATTTAGAACCGGGGTTTCGTTCAAATGAACCCCCGGCTTCTTTTAATTTGTACACAATTAATTTTTGATGAAATAAATTTGTGTACTTTTGTATTCCTATGCAAAGCTTTGTTGTTTCAGCACGCAAATACAGACCGCTTCAATTTGAAGATGTAGTCGGCCAATCTGCCATCACAGAAACTTTGGAGCAAGCGATTATGAACAATCAACTCGCTCAAGCACTGCTTTTCTGCGGGCCGAGAGGTGTGGGTAAAACAACATGTGCAAGAATTTTGGCCAGACGAATCAATGAAGAAGCAGGTTCAACCACAGAGGGAGACGAAGATTTTGCGTTCAATATTTTTGAATTGGATGCCGCATCCAACAATTCGGTGGACGACATCCGCAACCTGACCGACCAAGTTAGGTTTGCACCTCAGGTCGGAAAATATAAAGTTTACATCATTGATGAGGTGCATATGCTTTCAACTCAGGCGTTCAATGCATTTCTGAAAACTCTCGAGGAACCGCCAGCGCATGCAATCTTTATATTGGCGACCACCGAAAAACACAAAATTATCCCGACGATTTTGTCAAGATGTCAGATTTTTGATTTCAAAAGAATTTCTATCAAAGACATTCAACAACATCTGATAAGTATTGCGAAAAAAGAAGGAGTGGAATACGAAGAAGACGCACTGCATCTGATTGCCCAGAAGGCTGACGGAGCCCTCAGAGATGCACTTTCTGTCTTTGACCGCATGGTTACTTTTACTTCGGGTCATCTGACGCTTGAGAAAGTGGCAGAAAACCTGAATATTCTCGATTATGAATATTTTTTTAGAATCACCGATGCAGCACTCAACAATGACATCTCAGATTTGCTGATTCAATTCAATGAAATTCTTAACAAAGGTTTTGACGGACATTTATTTATCAACGGATTGGGAAGCCATTTCAGAGATTTGTTGGTAGCCAAAATTCCGAAAACTGCTGATTTGTTGGAAGTGGGCGAAAAAACCAAAGCCAAATATCTGGAGCAGTCAAAAAGCTGTGACTCAAAATTTCTCACCGATGCCATTGAAATATGCAATATGGCAGATTTGAACTACAAATCCAGTAGGAATGCTCGTTTGACTGTAGAGATAGCATTGATGCAGTTGGGTTCGCTGACCGCTGGTGCGGACGGTCTTAAAAAAAAAATTTAGAATAATTCCACCGCCTAAATGGATGGCAGCAATTCCATCCAAAAATCCTCCTAAAACAGAAGTTACTGAGGCCCCGGCACCAGCAAACAATCCCGAAATCAGCCCGCAAAACCCCAAACAAGAATCAGACGAGAAAACAATTGAACGGGCCGCAAAGCCGACCGGACTGAAACCGGAAACCTCGTTTAATCTCAAGAATCTTTTTGAAAGCTTTGAAGAAGAAGTTAATGAAGAAGAGCTCGATAGGGATTTGCCTTCAGAAGAATTCAACGAAGAAGAACTCAAATCACTCTGGGAAAGATTTCTGGAAGATTTGAAATCAGAAAACAAGATTCCTACCTACAATGCTTTGTACAACGGTAAAATTGGTTTGAAAGAAGATTTTCAGGTGATGATTGAATTTATCTCTTCGTCCATAGTTCATGAATTTGAAAATCATAAGGAAAGACTGGTTTCGTTTCTCAGGCGAGAATTGAACAATTATTCACTGGACATCACCGTGACAATATCAGAGAGTGAATCCGAAAATTTCATCAAATCAAATTCTGAGATTTTTAAAGACATGGTCAAACAAAATCCGATTGTGCTAAAATTAAAAAATGAGTTGGGATTGGATTATAATTCTAATGATTAACAATAAATTATTTCGTAAACTTGCCGAAAATTTCAATAAAGATGAAAAAAATTATTTCAACTGTTGTTTTGGCTGCCGTGATTGTTTCTTGTAACAAATCAGGTGCCGGATTCTCTAAAACAGACAAATTAGAAAATGATGACCAAAAGGCCGGTTATGCTTATGGGATGAATATAGCCAGCCAAGTGAAGCAATACTCAATCCAAATGGGCAAAGACAGCCTCAACTACAAGGAGATTGAGAGAGGTTTACTCGATTTCATGAACAATGATAAAAACAATCGTGATTCTTATGCTACCGGTCAAAATATCGGGATGTCAATTGTGAATTTCCTGAAAAGCAATGATCTGGAAGGTTTGATTGATGAAAAACTGGTTATTCAGGGATTGCTTGACGAACTCCAAGACAACGAAACCCTTTTCCAAATGGATTCGGTTCAAGCTTTCATGACACAATATATGCAGGGCATAGGTGAAAGAATCCGCACAAAAAATATTGAAGAAGCTAACAAATTCTTTGAAGAAAAGAAAAATGACAAAAATGTAACAACCACTGAAAGCGGTCTGATGTACGAAGTACTGAAAGAAGGAAACGGCGATTCTCCCTTGGACGGTGCCACCGTTGAAGTTAATTACGAAGGAAGACACCTGGACGGAACTACATTTGACAAATCAGCAGAAGGCCAACCCGCCAAACTGAACCTGAACGCAGTAATCGGTGGCTGGAAGGAAGGTTTGAAACTGATGAAACCCGGTGCCAAATACACATTCTATATCCCCTCTGAGTTGGCTTATGGTGAATTTGGAAGCCCCAATGGTTCAATCAAACCCAACGAAGCTCTGATTTTTGATGTGGAACTGGTTTCTGTAGAACAGCCGCAGCCGGCAGCAGAAATGCCCACATTACCTGAGAGTCCCGAAGTCGGACAATAATCAAAACAAACAATGAAAGCCACTGCAAAGTGGCTTTTGTTTTTTATGAATCAAACGAATGTTCCCACAATTTCAGAATGATTAAATTTGCCGTATGAAAATTGGTTTGTTTTTCGGTTCATTCAATCCGATTCATGTCGGCCATCTGATCATCGCCAACCATATCTGCGAATTTTCGGTTCTGGATCAGGTCTGGTTTGTGGTCTCTCCACAGAATCCGTTCAAAAAAAAATCAAGTCTTGCAAATGATTATGACCGGCTTCATCTGGTCAATCTTGCCATAGAGGATTTTCCGAATCTCAGGGCTTCAAATATCGAATTCGGTCTGCCTCAGCCGTCGTACACCATTGACACACTGACTGTTCTCAAAGAAAAATATCCGAATTACGATTTTTCAATCATCATGGGAGCAGACAATCTGACCGGTTTTAAAAAATGGAAAAATCACGAACAGATTCTGAAACATTATTCGGTTTTCGTCTATCCTCGTATTGGCGCAGATACCGAAGATTGGAAGAACCATCCCAAGATCAATTTTGTGGAAGCACCGATTGTTGAAATTTCATCCACATTTATCAGACAGTCATTCAAAGACGGCAAAGACCCGCATGCGATGCTGCCCGACCGGGTTTGGAAATATCTGGAAGGAAGTTCGATGTATAAATAAGGAATCATTTATTCAGCTTCTTCAGACCACTTATAATTTCCTCCAAACCATTGGTTTTGATTTCATACAGCGTTGCCAACTGCATCCCGAGTTTCCCGGCCGGAAAACCTTTTGAAGCGAACCATTCCAGATAATAAACCGGCAGATCGCAGAGTTTTCTGCCCTTGTATTTTCCAAACGGCATTTCGGCAGTCACTAAGCTGCTCAGGATTTCAGGCTGCATTCCTTCCATCATTTTTATTCTTTTTTCTGATAATTGATATAACCGTCTTTCAGATTGATTACATGTTTGAAACCCGCTGCTTTCATCCTGTCGGTGGCCGTCGTACTTCTGTTGCCCGATCTACAATAAAGGAAATAGTTCTTTTTTTGGTAGAGTGTTTTAATTTTTTCGTCAAAATCCTCTGATTTCACATCCATATTGATAGCATTGGGCAAGTAGCCTTCTTCATATTCAACTGCAGTCCGTACATCCAAGAGCACATTCTTTCCATTGCTGAAATCTACCTGACTTACTTCGTTGACCGAAGAAATTTCCTCCAATACTTGTTGCGGCTGACAAGCTGTTATGAAAAGAATGAGCATAATTGTAGGGATGATTTTTTTCATTGGGATGAATTTAATTGGGTAAAATTAATGAATTAATGTCTTATATATCCGGAATCCTTGTATGAATTCACTACTTGGATAGAATAGCCATTGATTTTTATGAAACAATTTTATGTAATTTTGTGGAATCTGAATTAGATAGAATAAGAATCTACAAAGCCTCAGCAGTGATTGTATGAACATAATCCAAATTAGAACATGAACTTATACCCTATAGAAACAGGAAATTTCAAACTGGACGGCGGTGCTATGTTTGGCGTGGTACCCAAAGGAATCTGGCAGAGGACCAATCCTGCCGATGCACAAAATAAAATTGAACTAAGCATGCGCGCATTGCTGATAGAAGACGGAGATCGTTTGATTTTAATTGATTGCGGTATTGGTAGCAAACAGTCAGAAAAATTTTTCAGTCATTATGACTTGTGGGGTGATTATGATTTACAGACTTCGCTCGCCCAATATGGTTTTTCAAAGGACGATATCACTGATGTCTTTCTGACCCATCTGCATTTTGACCATTGCGGTGGCGCCATAGAACTCGATGAAAATCGTGGGGGGTATCAGTTGACTTTCAAAAATGCTAAATACTGGAGCAATGCCGCACATTGGGAATGGGCGACTCAGCCCAACGCACGCGAGCGGGCTTCCTTTTTGCCCGAGAATTTTCTGTTGCTTAAAGAAAGTGGCCATCTCAATCTGATCGACCTACCAGACGATGGAAATTACCTTAAAGATTCACCCCTGAATTTCGACATTATATTTGTGGACGGACATACCGACAAACAAATGTTACCGGTGATTTCATACAAAGGCAAAAAGATTGTTTATGTGGCTGACCTAATTCCCACGGCCGGTCATGTTCCCTTGGTTTATGTAATGGGGTATGATACCCGCCCTTTGCTAACTTTGAGTGAGAAAGACGAATTTCTTAAAAAAGCAGTGGAGCAGGATTATTTGCTTTTCTTTGAGCATGACCCGTACCGTGAATTGGCCAAAGTTGCGGAAACCGAAAAGGGAATTCGTTTGGACACTACTTTTTCGTTCGCCGAGCTTTTCAGCTGAAACACCATCAAAAACCATGCTTGATTCGGTGAATAAATCATGTATGAGAATGGTTTGTCTCCGAATTAAATACAGTCACCATGAAAATTTATGTATTTTTGTAAGTTAGTAAAGAATAAAAACTATGGCGTGTGAAAATTGTGGATCCGGCAAAGACGGATCAAAAGGCTGCGAAAGTGGTTCCTGTGGTACATCTTGCGGGCCTGCTATCGGGCATGGAAAGCTTGAGGTCTTTGACTGGCTTTCGAATATGCGCCTGCCAAGCGGACAACTCACCTTTGATTGTGTTGAAATCCGTTTCAAAAATGACAGAAAAGCTTTTTTCAGAAATGTAAATAATCTCGTGCTTTATGTTGGAGATACAGTAGCTGTTGAAGCCCAAAGCGGGCATGATATAGGAACGGTCACACTGACCGGAGAACTGGTGAGAATCCAGATGAAAAAGAAGAATGTAAGTGAAGATTCAGAAAATGTGCGAAAGGTGTATCGCAAAGCGAATCAACGGGATATAGAAGTGTGGCAGGCAGCAAGAGACAAAGAAGAGTCGGTCAAAATCAGATCGAGGAAAATTGCTACCGCATTGGGATTGGAAATGAAAATCAGCGACATTGAATTTCAGGGAGACGGCACCAAAGCGACTTTTTATTATACTGCGGAAGGTAGGGTGGATTTCAGACAGCTCATCAAAGAATTTGCTGCTGAATTCAGAATCCGCATTGAAATGAAACAGATTGGATACCGACAAGAAGCAGCCAAAATTGGAGGAATCGGCTCGAGTGGGAGAGAACTCTGTTGTTCTACTTGGATTACCGATTTTAGATCGGTTAGCACATCTGCGGCCCGTTATCAGCAACTTGCCATTAACCCGCAAAAGCTGGCGGGACAATGCGGTAAGCTAAAATGTTGTCTGAATTTTGAACTCGACTCTTATCTCGACGCACTCAACGATTTCCCGTCGATGGACAGTACTTTTGAAACCGAGAAGGGAACTGCAAATTGTGTTAAAATAGATGTATTCAAGAAACAAATGTGGTTCAGTTATCAGGATGGTGGAATGAACTGGTTTATACTTTCTGTAGATCAGGTGAAGGAGTTGATTGAAAAAAGCAAGAACGGTGTAAAAACGGCTCCTTTGGAAGATTTGGCAAAGGAATTGGTGGCAGAAGAGAAAAGAGACTTTATGGATGTAATCCAGGCAAATTCTCTGGAGAGGTTTGAAAGGAAAAATCAACGGAGAAAAAGACAGAAACCCAATGGTACAAGAAATAATAAAAAAAATGCTAAGGTTGAGTCTCCAAAGAGTCTGGATGCAAATCAAGGAGACACAAAACCAAAGTCTCAGAGAACAAAAAAACACAAAAAATACAATCAGAATAAAAAAGGATTTAACCGTGGATCATCCAATCGTAAAGAAGATTAGCAGAATTGTTGCTGCCGTGGTTATTGGCATGTTTTTGGTTGAATGTGATTCGCCGCATTATTATCAGCAGCTGGAGTCAACCAAAGACAATTGGGACAAAGACGCTGCACTCAATTTTACATTTGAAGTGAAAGACACAGTCGCTACATATGATTTTTACCTTCTGAGCAGAAACAACAATCAGTATCCGTACAGTAATTTGTACCTCATTACTGAACTTCGCATGCCCGAAGGCGAAAAATACAGAGATACCCTGCAGTATTTTCTGGCATATCCAGACGGCAAATGGATTGGACAAGGCAACAGCCTGAAAGAACTGTATCTGTTGTACCGTGAGAATATTTCGTTCAAAGACACCGGAAAATACAAACTTCAGGTTTGGCACGGAATGAGAGAAGACCGATTGATTGGGATTGAGGATTTAAGTTTAATTGTTGAAAAAAATTAGAAAATGGCAGGTCAAAATAAAAACAAGTCTGTACAACCCAAAAAGAAATCCAATTTCTTTTCGCTCAAGCGAATGTTGATTTTTATTTGGGGAATATTTCTGCTGGGCGCGCTGTCGGTTTTTCTATTGTTTTGGGCTACTTCGAAAGGTTGGTTGGGAGAGATGCCTGATGTACAGGAATTAGAAAACCCCGACATTTATGTGTCTTCGGAAATCTATTCATCCGATGGAGTTTTGCTCGACCGTTTTGAGACCGAAAAAAGGATTCCGATCAATTACAGCGATTTGCCTGATCATTTGGTCAATGCCCTACTGGCCAGAGAAGACATTCGTTTTAGATCGCATTCGGGCATTGACCCCAGAGCGACAATGAGGGCCATTTTTGGTGGTGGTAGCAAGGGCGGAGCAAGCACCATTACTCAGCAGCTGGCCAAACTTCTTTTTACGGGAGAACGCTCTCAATCGACCGTAGGCAGGGCTTTTCAGAAGTTAAAGGAATGGATTGTTGCTGTGGAATTGGAGAAACGATACACCAAAGATGAAATCATAGCGATG
>JAQVKJ010000014.1 GCA_028694715.1 Weeksellaceae bacterium
TGATAGAAATTTGGTTCCGGGTGAAATCGGCTGCTACCTTAGTCATGTCAAAACCATGGAGAACTTTTTGAAAAGTGATTATGATTATGCGTTTATTGTTGAAGATGATGCGATTCTGCCCGAAAATCTGAAGCAAATTATTGAAGAGAGTTTGTCACAATACAAAGAACTGGAAGAGAAATACCGTTGGGATGTACTCAAACTCAACAGCAGAAGGAGATACATAAAAATAAAAGATGTAAAGAACACAAATCATTTCATCGGTGTATGTGGAACAAGTATTCCCATTACCACCATTGCTGCTGTTTGGACTAGAAATGCCGCTGAAAAATTTCTGTCAAAAACATTTGTAAACAACAAAGTCATCATAAAAAGGCCCATAGATTGTGAATTGCAGCATCCGTGGGAATACGATTTGATGATACTTAATTTACTGCCTTCATTGATCAAAGGTGTGCCAGGGATTTCTCAGATTCAGCATGACCCTTCGCTGAGAAAAGCAAAACTTTTCAGACAAATCATTTATGAACTGAAGAGAATCATCCCTAAATACAATTACTATATTTCAAATTTTGGGTTCAAATCGTTTTGGGAAAGTTTTGTGATGAAGAAAACACCAAAAATCTAAATTGAAGATAGTTATAAAAAAAAAATTGGAATCAGGAACAAGAGATTTTATTCACTCTTTTTTCATGTCTTCCACCTTCATATTGGGTATTAAAAAAAACTTCAATCATTTCTATGGCATATTCATAAGCCACAAATCTGGCTGGAAATGCAATGATATTTGCGTTGTTGTGTTGCCTGCTAAGTCTTGCAATATCGGAATTCCAACAAAGTGCACAACGAATTCCTTGGTGTTTGTTGGCACTCATGCTCACACCCTGCCCGCTACCGCAGAGTAAAATTCCGTAATCTACATTTTTGTTCTCAACTGATTCTGAAACCGGATGTGCAAAATCCGGATAATCTACTGAATCTGTAGAAAAAGCACCGAAGTCTTCAACTTCAATCCCTTTGCCTTTCAAGTATTCAATAATCTTTGCTTTGTATTCAAATCCCGCATGATCCGAGCCTATTGCTACTTTCATATTTTTACTTATTAACATCCTTATTTCATTAAAAAATCTAATTCATTTATATTCAACCCTGTCAGAAATTAAAAAAATGTTAATAAATCGTCCATTAATTTTAACAGAATTGTTACAGAATATTTTGCTTTTATTCAAACTGTTTTTGTATAAAAAAATCAATCAAAATCAAGTAAAACTTTTCATTTCGGCATAATTCTTATTCACAGATTTATCGTCAGTAGCCAGCCGGTAATTTATCAAAAAATAAAACTTTCAACAATTAACAAAGTATGTTAATAATGAGCCAAGCATTTCATTTTAAAGCAAAAATACAAAATCAATTTTGTTAATGGCGCATTGATAAAATTATCTCCCTATTATTTATCCACATATCAACAGTGCTATATATACATCATTGTTTTTTTTATAAATTTTTTAAAATATTATATGATGATAATGGTATTGTGCAAAACAAAAATTTTTGATGAAAATTTATTGCTTATTTTTGTGTGCATTAAAAACACAGAGAATTTTATGTTATGAAAACCATAGATGATTTTGATTTCAAAAATAAGAAAGTTTTAATAAGAGTTGATTTTAATGTACCCCAGGACGAACATCTAAAAGTAACAGACGACACCAGAATCAGGGCTTCAGAACCAAGTATTCGAAAAGTTTTGAAAGATGGTGGTGCGGTCATTTTGATGACCCATTTGGGCCGACCAAAAAACGGTGTGGAAGATAAATTTTCTCTCAAACATATCGCCTACAAGGTGAGTGAAGTATTGGGTGTAGATGTAAAAGTCGCCAACGGAATTGTGAATGAAGACGCCCAAAAAAAAGCAGCAGAATTGAAATACGGAGAAGTTTTGATGTTGGAAAACCTAAGATTCAACAAAGAGGAAGCTGCGGGTGATTATGAATTAGCAAGAAGATTGGCAGCCATGGGTGATTTTTATATCAATGACGCATTTGGAACAGCACACAGAAAACATGTGTCCACAGCTGTACTTGCAGAATTTTTTCCGAATGCAAAATGTTTTGGTTACCTGATGAGCCACGAATTGGATGCCATCAATACAATTCTGAAAACAGGCAAACACCCTGTCACTGCCATTATTGGAGGCGCAAAGGTTTCATCTAAAATTACAATAATAGAAAATATATTGCAGGCGGTCGATAATTTAATCATCGGTGGTGCAATGACTTATACTTTTGTGAAAGCAAAAGGCGGAAAAATAGGTAATTCACTGGTGGAAGAAGACAAGTTGGAACTTGCGTTGGAAATAATTGAAAAATGCAAACAAAATCAAGTGAATTTATATTTGCCAGTGGACAATGTTGTGGCCAACGATTTCAACAATGATGCAAAAACCCAAATCACAGCGGTGGATGAAATTCCGGAAGCTTGGATGGGATTGGATGTGGGTCCCGAAACCAATAAATTATTTGCTACCGTAATTTCAAATTCCAATACAATTTTATGGAACGGTCCCATCGGGGTATTTGAAATGGAGAATTTTGCCGAAGGAACTAAAAAATTAGGAGAAGCCATAGCGGAAGCTACTAAAAATGGAGCATTTTCATTGGTGGGCGGAGGTGATTCAGCAGCTTTTGTGAAACAATACGGTTTTGCAGACAAGGTAAGTTATGTATCTACGGGTGGAGGCGCCATGTTGGAGAGTTTAGAAGGAAAGGAATTGCCCGGAGTGAAAGCGATGATGGACTAATTTATTAAATATCCCATTCAAAGTTTTCTGCTTGGGCCTTGTCTGAATCCATTTGCTGAACCAATTGCAATACGGAATCAAATTTTTGGTCATCTCTGATTTTTTTTAAAAATTCTATCTCCAAAGTTTCGTTATAAATATCACGGTCAAAATCGAGAATATAAACTTCTGTTCTTTTTTCATTGGTTCGGCTGATTGTAGGTCTTGTACCAATGCTTAACAAACCTTTGAAGCTTTCTTCTCCCAACAAAACCTTGACGATGTAAACGCCGTTTCCGGGAATCAGTTTGTAGGAAGATGTTTTTAAATTTGCAGTAGGATAGCCCAATGTTCTGCCTATTTTATCACCATGAATCACCTTGCCTCTCAAACTGTAATTTCTATTAAGTCCTAAGCCTGCAAGTTCAATATTTCCTTCCAAAAGAGCATTTCTGATTTGTGTGGAACTAACGAGGTGACCATTCGCTTGAATTTCATTGATTTTAATACAGTTGAAATCAAAAATTTTTGCCAACCGACTGAGTTCATCATAATTTCCAGAACGATTTTTTCCAAAATGATGGTCATAACCAATCACCATGCTGTGTATTCCGATTTCTTCTTTCAAAAGTTTTACAAATTCTTCTGCATTGAGTTGTGAAAATTCTTTTGTAAAAGGATGTATGATGAGGTTTTGGAGGCCATATTTTTCAAGTAATTCCTTTTTTTCATCCAGCGTTGTAAGCAATTGCAGGCTTTCAGCACCTTTGTTGAGCGTAATTCTGGGATGGGGTTCAAAAGTCAGTAAAACGCTCTCACCACCCACTTCACAAGCCATTTGATTAAGTTGATTGATAATTGCTTGGTGACCGATATGGATACCGTCATAAACACCCAATGTAAGCACGGGTTTATGAATGTTTTTGGCGGCTGAAATGTTTTGAATAATTTTCATCGCCCGCAAAGTTAAACCATCTGTATGGATTCTTTTGAGAAATGAACTCAATTCCGGATAGATTCACTGGAAATCTACTTTTATGTTGATTTGAATTCAATTATTGTTTTCATTTTCTTGCCGGCCATGTTCATCTGCATATTCATTTGTCCGTCTTTTGTCATACCCGTTTTTCTGTCAAGTTGATAAACACCATCAATTTCGCTTGGATTTTCTCCATCGTTAGTATTGATGAAGCCTTTGACTTTGATTTGTACTGCGTCCACAGTAATTTTATCGATGGTCATGGTCATGTCAAGTTCACCGTAGTTTTCTACTTGTTTTTTGGCCGTCCAGCTGTCGCCCATTCCCACAGCTTGTTCGGGTAATGGAACTGCAAATGAACTCAGGTCTCCTGTTTGCTCTTTTGTGATATTCCCTGGCAGATGCATTTCAATCAGCCTTCCCATTTGATCCATTTTCATAAAAACAGGCTTTTCCAAAAGTGCTTTCATCTGCCCGTCTAATATTGCACTCATAGAATTTTGTTCATTAGATTCGGAGTCGTACTCCATTTCCATTGCACCTGCCCGAATGCTCATTTTCATCGATTTGTATCTCATTTCAAAAGTGTTGACCGTATCTTGCTGATCGACCACACTCACATCCATTTTTGACACCATATTGACACTCATTTCATCTTCCTCATCCTCCGATTTCACATTGAGCGTAACAGTCATGTGTTGGGTGGTTCCCTGTGGCGGTTTCAAACGAATCAGAACTTTATCACCAGAACCCTCCGAACTACTTTCAATGGAAAGTTTCTCATTGCTTGGATTTTCGGTTCGTGTGTTGCAACTGCTCAACGCAATGAGACAAGGAACCAGAATCCAAATTAATTTTTTCATAATTGTTCATTTAAGAAAGTACAATATACGGCAAATAAAAAAACTGCCGAAAAATATTTTCGGCAGTTTTTTGAGGACCGAAACAAACAAATTCAATTATTGAATCCAAAATCATTGGGAAGCAAACCGGCATTATAAACATTCTCCAATTCACCCGAGCTTTTATAAACCAATACCCTGCCGTCAGAAATATAATCTACCGCATCTGCCACATAGATTTTTCCCTTATTCACCCCCAAACCATATATTCCGTAAACGCCTTGATCCGCAGTCGAGAACAGAAGATTTGAAAGAGAAACATCAATCAAATCGGCAGCATACACAAGGTCTCCATCACTGTAAAATAGCTGACTTCCGTCGGTGACCAGATGATTGGGATGGCTACCGACAGCAAATGTTTCCTGCGAAATTTCAATATCTGTCAGTGCATCGATGGCAGTCAGACCGCCAAGAGTCTCTTCTCCCGTCCAGCTTTCTTTTCCACTACAAAGCACATAAACAACATCATAAGCCACCGCCATGGAAGCCGGAACATCATGAACCTGAATGGTTTTGATAACATTTTGGCTAGAAGTACTGATGACAGCAACCGTATTTCCAAATCCCCAACCGCCGTTTTGTGCCACGAAAAGTTTGCCGTTGGCAGCAACGATTTGTTCGGGTCCTTCCGTCACAGGAATGGTAGAACTCACAGTATAATTTTCAAGGTTCACAACCGCTACAAAATCATCGTCAGGATCCGCAGGATTTCCCCAGTTGGTGACATAACCTTTGTCGCCCGAAATGGTCATGTATCTTGGATTAACCAAACCCGAACTGATCGTTCCCACTTTTTCAAAAGTAAAGCGGTTCAAAACTTCAATTTTACCGGAACCGTTGATTACTATATAAGCCAAATCACCGTCCATATATATGCTCTGCGCAACATCGCCCAATGGCTCACCGTTGACCAGCGAATAAATGTCGTGGG
This sequence comes from Weeksellaceae bacterium, assembly GCA_028694715.1. Lineage (GTDB taxonomy): Bacteria > Bacteroidota > Bacteroidia > Flavobacteriales > Weeksellaceae > Moheibacter. The sequence goes on from JAQVKJ010000014.1 coordinate 5,595, forward strand.
TCATAACTCCTTCATTGGATAGAAAACTCACCGATGAATTGGCAGCACCAAAATTGCCTTCGTTCAGAACAAAGACTCCATTTTCAAAAGGATAGTCGATGCCTCCGGATGGCGTTGAATCATCGTCACTGCTGCATGAGGTCAAAAAGAGTACTGCAAGACAAAGTCCTGTACTCAATACTTTGTTTAATTTTTTCATTTGTTAAAATTTTAAATTGATATATACATTATAATTTTTTCCCGGCATTTGTCGGTTCATCACATTCTGGTATGCCTCATTCCATAAATTTCGTACTTGAATGCCAAGATTGAAATTGCGCTCCAGGCCGAAATTCCATTCTATACCCAGATTTGAAAGCTGGTAATCGCCAAGCTTTCTGGTGTTTTTAGAATCTGTGTAAACCTCTCCGTTGTACATCCACTGATAATAAGTCGAGAATCTTTTGTGGGAATAACCTACAGAAGCAGTGGCTTTATGAAAAGGAACATAAATCAATTGTTTTTTTAAGATTTCATTCATTGATTGGGTATATGCGTAACTCAAATCCAAATCCAAGTGATGGTGATTCAGTTGCCAATCATACCCAAGCAATACTTCAATTCCTTTTATTTTAACTTTTCCTACATTTTCGGGCACAGAAATGCTGCCTGCTGGGATCCACTGTATCAGCTCAGAAACACGGTTGTAGTAGGCATTCAAATGGATTTTTAAGTTTTTTATTGTCAGCTGATTTGAGATTTCAAACTGAGAGGAAAGCTCTGGCTTCAAATCGGGATTTCCGCTGCCCGGCCAGAACAAATCATTGAAGGTAGGCATTCTGAAATTTTTTGAAGTATTGAAACCGACTTCATAGAATGGAAGCACTTGCCAACTGAGTGCCAGAGAATAAAGAAAAGGCGGTTGATAACTGTCAGAAAATTCCTTACGAATACTTGCTTCATAAATCAGACTTCTCCACAATCTGTGTTTGAACAGCAAACCTGCCGAAGCGGTATTTCGTTTTGCAAAAACAATGCTGGAACCCTTGGTTTCTGTATAATCATAATCTGCCACCAAACCCCACTGAATATTTTTTATTTTGTAATTGAAATCGTACTTTGCTATCCAGCTCTCAGCACTTCCGTGTTCGTATAGATTTGAATGAATGTTGGGATAATACCTGAAATTTTCGCTCAGCTGCACCAATTTTAAATCAGAAAATATTCTCCCCGATTTTGCACGCCATTCCAACATGCTTCTGCTATTGTAATCATGGTATGCGGTCGGGAGTGCATTGGGAGAAATCAATGAAAATTGACGCTCACCGTCAAAAATGTTTCCCATCATCCTCAATTCATTTTTGGAATTGATTCTGTATGCAGCTGCCACACTAATGCTGTTGTTGTAATATTTTCCGTTCAGATTTTTTTGATTGCTGTTCGGGTATTTGTAGTCATTGTCAGAACCCGCTCTGTTGAGGTTAAGCATCAGACTGATTTGTTCATCCGACCAATTGGTTTTGAAATTTGCAGCATAGGTGTCAAAGCTGCCGTAGGCAGTATAGAACTGACCCTCCAATCCTTTTTTGTATTTGAATTCATTGTTTAGGTGGACGCTTCCGCCTATGGCACCGCTGCCGTAGGCAATGCTTCCACCGCCTGCCCGGATGATTAAATTGTCATATGTCAGTGGATTGACAGTATTGAAATCGGTTTGTCCGAGCATTCTTGAATTGATGTTGATACCGTTCCAGACAACGGCTGTCTGAGCTGCGGTGGTTCCTCTGAAAGCCGCCGAAGCAACCATGCCTGCTCCGTTTTCTTTCAGATAAATCAATGAATTAAAATTGAGCAGCGAGGTCAGTGAACTTCCGTTTCTTATCATGATTGAATCAGAAATCAATTGTTGTGCTCGGTTTTCTGAAAAACTAAGATAGGCATCTGAAAGCCTGGCTTCTCCAAGTTGGATGGTGTCCTGTTGTGCACTGAGCCGAACAAGACAGCAAACGATAAACAGTAAAAGAGTTAATTTCTTCATAGTGTCCGTTGCTTTTCCGCCGAAAGCGTTCAAATTAAGGATTCAAGAAGCGGCAGGTTTCCTGGCTTGTTCTGCTTCCTACCTTCCCATTCGCTTGTGGCAAACAGTGGCTTGTAGTGAAAGCATTTTGAATGAACTTACAGTTGCGGGGACAGCTTCGGACTTGCACCGAAATTCCCTTTTCATCCCGCCATCACCGACGGGACACCGATTCCGTGCAAATATATAAAATAAGATTCTAAACATCTGCTCGAGTGTCTAAAAATGTTAATGCATGAATAATCAAAAAAATAACTTACTTTTGTTTGAACTAAATTCTAAAATTATGCAAGAAAACGCTACTAACAATCCATCAGGGGAAAACACAAATGAATCCGGGATGGACGAAAAAACTATGGGAATTGTAAGTTATCTGACGATTGTGGGTTGGATCATTGTATTGGCCGTCCGAAAAAGCAAAACAGAATACACCAGTTTTCATCTTAGACAAATGGCAGGACTGATTGCGCTGTCCATCGGTATTTTTATTATCAGTATGGTATTGTCTGTCGTTACATTTGGTTTGGGCTTTCTGTTCAACTTGCTGAGTTTGGGTGTATTAATACTGTGGATTTTTGGTCTGATTGGTGCACTGAACAATGAAATGAAACCTGTCCCTCTTTTTGGAGAGCAGTTTCAGCAGTGGTTTAAAACCATGTTTTAAAGAATTAATTTTAACACATTTGGAAATTTATTTACCGAATCCAAAAAAGACCTCGTCATAGAGGTCTTTTTTTGTGATTTGTATTTTTTTATCTAATTTATTTGAGCAAGAATTTTTTGGAATAAGCTTTTCCGTTTTTGTCTTTGAACACCGCAATGTACAAACCATTGGGCAATCCTTGCAAAGAGAGATTTCCACTACTTTTCAATTGTTGCCTTTCTACCAGCTTTTTTCCACTCGGGTCAAATACCACCACTGAATTTCCATCGGCTTGTACGGCTCCCAAATCATAAATCAAACTTCTGTCTTTGACCACCACCATCAATTGTGGGCGATGGATGTCGTTTGTACCCATTTGGGCAGTTTTGGCTGTTTCTACAATGAATTCCAGTCCCAGTTTCACAAATTTCGTTGAGTGTTCCGCTGTATTTCCCATCTTTGCATAGGTATCATTGGGTGAGTGGATGTAAGGATTATGCTCTCCAAAACCCGATTCGAAAGGAAAAGATGCCATGTATCCGTTGGCCGCCCAGCTGGCATGGTCCGAGCAAGCATAGCCACAATAAGAAAAATCATAAGTGATGGGATGTTCGCCTCCAGAATTATAATGTTCAAGCAAATCTACCAGAAAAAGATTCAGTGTACCCGAAGTGTGTGCACCGTCGCTGATGATGGCAATATCGAATGCTGAGCCGTTGTAATTGGTCATATCGAGCTGCATTACCGCCAATACATTTTTGTTGTTGTCCGCATAGTTTTCTGCAATATCGGCCGATCCGTAAAGACCGATTTCCTCTGCTGCATAAGCCATGAACTGTACGGTTCTGAGTGGGTGAAAATCATTGGCAAGCAGTATTCTCAGTACCTCGGTCAGGGTGGCGATTCCTGAGCCATTGTCGTCTGCACCGGGTGCATTGTCCTGCAACCAGAAATCACCGCTGTCAAGATGTCCGCCTATGATTACAATTTCATCGGGATAAGTGCTGCCGGGAATGGTCAGAATCACCGAAATCTGGTCGGTGAATGAGTGGTTGAATGCTTCTACGGTGACATCGGTCCGTCCGACATCTGTGGCCATCCCCTGCCAACGGTCCTTCAAATCGTGTGAAGCTTGGATGCCCGCAGGCTTTGTATTGAAACGGGTGCCGTATGCTTCCATATCAAGTATGACATCGCCTATGTTCTGCGTATCAACCTGGGTGAGCAGTTGATTGACAAAATCGTCTTGGTCGATGGTAAAATCGAGCACACCCAGATGGGCTTCCTGAACATTGTAAATCGCTGTTCGTGCAGCCTCTTCATTGCTTTTGAAAATATAGCCAGGACCGTGCAAGTTGCCGTTGTTTTTTAATTGCATGGAAGCATCGCGGCTCATATACACCGCAGAAACTTCAATGAATGTGTCCAGAATCTGTATTTGGTCTGGATAATTGGTTTTGAGCGAATGAGCGCTTGGTGCATCTGTGGTTGCATAAAACCATTCAGGGTTTTGCCCATAGACGAAAAATGCCATTGATGAAATCAACAGAAATAGTTTAAATCGTTTCATTGTGTTAATCATTTAGTAAGCTACGAAAGTAAGCAAAAATAATTTTTTGAGTAGTTAAATTTAATGAATGCATACAATATAGATGACAATAACTGCATTAAGGCAATGTAAAAGGGTGAATTCTGAAGATAAAATTTGTTTTCTGAAACATTTACCATGCTGCAAGGAAGTATAGATTGATTTCTGTCGTTTGAATAATAAAATTAAAAATACCACACAACTGGTCAAATATCGTTTTGAATTTGGTTTGGTATAGCTCTTATAGCTTTCAGCGCAAAAGAAATTTCTTAGAAAACGATTTGCCGTTTTCTGCCTTGAAAACCGCTATATAAGCTCCTGCCGGAAAACCAGTCATTGATATTTCTCCCTGATTATCAGGTTGTTCGGTCAACAAAACCCTTTTCCCGTTGGTGTCTATGAGTACAATCGATTTCAGCGGGCTGTCAAAATGATCGATTTTATACAATAATTTGTTTTGGTTAACGGTTACCTGCAATTGTGGTGCATTGACTTCCGTTGTGTTCAACTGAATGGTTTTAGCAGTTTCTATTACAAATTCGAGAGCGAGTTTTACAAATTTTACCGAGTGTGACGCATCGTTGTTCATTGCCGCAAAAGTATCGTTTGGCGTATGAATGTTTGGGTTGGCGTCTTCAAAAGCTGATTCCATGGGGAAGGCGGCTTTGTATCCCTTTTGTGCCCAGCTTGCATGATCCGAACAGGCATAATTGCATTTTGAAAAATCGTAACTAATCGGGTGTTCTCCAGAAGCATTGTAATGTTCGAGCAAATCAATCAGGAACAAATTTAGCTCTGAAGAAGTGTATTGTGCATCGTTATTGAGGGCAATATCAAAGTCAGAACCTTTGTAATTGGTCAAGTCAAACTGAAGCACACCCAACACATTTTTGCTTTGATTTTTGTATGTCTGCGCTATGTCTGCCGAGCCATTCAGTCCGATTTCCTCAGCGGCGTATGCCATGATTTGCACTGTTTTTTTGGGCTGAAAATCGTTTGCGAGCAACACGCGCAAGGTTTCTGTAAGGGTGGCAATGCCCGAAGCATTGTCGTCAGCGCCGGGAGCATTGTCTTGTAACCAAAAATCACCGCTGTCCAAGTGACCTCCTATGATGACGATTTCATCGGGTGATTCATTGCCGGGGATGGTCAGAATCACCGAAATTTGATTGCTAAAACTATGGTTGAAAGCTTCAACGGTGATGTCGTTGCGCTCATAAGTATCTGCCAGGTCCTGCCACCAGTCTTTGATGTCGTGCGAAGCTTGTACACCACTGGGTTTGGAGTGAAAACGGGTACCGTAATTTTCAAGGGTGATTATTGTATTTGCAATGTTGTTTTCTTCCACCATTGCTATGCACTGGTTCACAAAATCGTCTTGGTCAATCGTGAAATCCGAGAGCAGGCTGAGCGGTTGATGAACGATATTCGGCTCGGTTGAATTTTGAATGTTCGGACCGCCGTTTTGCGCCCAAAGAAGGCTTCCAAAAAGTAGAATCAAGGGGAAGAGAAATTTTTTCATTGCTGTGTTTCGTTCAATTTGAAACGAATGTAAGTATTTTTTTTGTTTTCTTCTAAAAACTTTTGTTCATAAGAGGTTTGAAAGCTTTTGATTTCTTCGGGCAGCGAAAGCTTGTCAGGACGATAAACATTGTGGCTCGAATCAGGACTTTGTGCCCGACAACTGAAGAATTCCGTGGGTGTATCCGTATAAAAATTCGCTGTCGGTTTTCAGATGTACCAAACCGTCTTTGTTCAAGATTCTTTGATATTTCTTCAGCGAAAGTGCAGCTTCCGATTCCAAATAAACCGCAGAAATTCCATTGTGAGAATGAATGAACTGAACTTTATCGGGATGTGCTGCCATGAGCATTTCCGCATTGGGCGTATCAATCGTGGCGTAAAACCAAATTTCGTTTTAGCAAAATCAAAACCCGAAACAATCAGGGCCAGCAACAAGTATTTAATTCTTTTCATCCTTCGTTTTTTTGTTAAACGACGAAAGTACGGGGAATTATTTTTTCGGA
>JAQVKJ010000307.1 GCA_028694715.1 Weeksellaceae bacterium
AATATTCAAAATATCTTGCCGTATTGTTACTTCCGGTGGCAATAACAGCATCAAGGTCTTTGAGTTTATCGGTTTTCTGAATGGCATTTGTCAAATCCGGCAACTTTTCTGTCAGGAAATCAATCACAGCACTCATCAACACCTCGTCTTTAGAAGAAGTTTTGACCACTGCCTGATGCCCCGATAACAATACCGCAATCAAATCATGCAAGCCAACAAGTGGAAGGTTACCTGCCATGACGATGCCCACTTTTTTGGGTTGACTTGCAATTTTGTATCGACCAAGCCAATCGGTGATATTGTCTTCTGTCAGTATTTCGCTCCAGTGTTTCAGACAAAATTCGAGATTATCGGGAGTAAACCACTGATTGTGTACTGAAGCGAGTTTTAATTTAGAATGAAAGTCCGAAGTATCCTCTGTATGATTCACCACATTAGCCAAAAAACGACCCAATTCGCAAACCGCTGAAATTCTGTTTCTTACTGAAGGCATGACAAAAAATATGAGTGCAAATTTAAGCATTCCGCAGCAAACCAAGTGATTATTTGGAAAGTCCTTATTTAGAACAAAAATCGTTTTCTGTTGGCTGAATTATTCTTATTTTTGAAAAATGCTTTGTGAGGCTTGTTTTTGGGTCACTTTTTAGATGATTTTGGCCATTTTCAACAAGAAAAACAGTTTTTGAAGCAATAAAAAATAATACAATGGCAATCATAATAACAGACGAATGTATCAATTGTGGCGCATGTGAACCCGAGTGCCCCAATAATGCGATATACGAAGGTGCCATGCCTTGGAAATACTCCGATGGCACTGAACTGACGGGAGATTTTCTGAATGTGGACGGCAAACAATTCGATGCTGATGAAGAACACGATGCAGTCAGTGATGAAATTTATTACATCGTTCCCGACAAATGCACCGAATGTATGGGATTCCATGAAGAACCTCAATGTGCGGCCGTTTGTCCTGTGGACTGCTGTGTTCCGGATGAAGACCATGTGGAAAGTGATGAACGGTTGCTGAGCAAGAAATCCATCATGCACGGTGAAGAATAATGTTTTCGAACAGGATTTGCTCAATTCCGATTGAAAAACTGAGTAAATGATTGCATCGATAGCAGAATGAATTCATTAACTTTGTACAGAATCTGTGTCTTACATCAATTAATAATGAAAATTATAAATTACCACATATGAAAATCCACAATTTCAGCGCAGGACCCTGCATACTTCCGCAAGAAGTTTTTGACAGAATGTCACAAGCGGTTTTAAATTTCAACAATACCGGTCTGTCGCTCATGGAAATTTCACACCGGCATCCCGAAGCCGAAGAAGTGATGAGAAACACCATCCGACTTACCAAAGAATTGCTAAATGTTCCCAACACCCACGAAGTCATCTTCACGCAAGGCGGTGCCTCACTACAATTTGTGATGGTCCCTTTTAATCTGATGAGAGAGAACGGTGGAAAGGCGGCCTATCTCGACACCGGGGTTTGGGCTTCCAAAGCAATTGCTGAGGCCAAAAGAATGGGAATGACTGAAGTCGTAGCTTCTTCATCCGACAAAAAATACAGCTACATTCCAAAAACATATGAGATACCTTCAGACGCTGATTATTTTCATTGTACTTCCAACAATACAGTAGCCGGCACACAGATGAAATCTTTTCCTGACAGCCCTATACCCATCGTTTGTGACATGTCTTCAGACATCATGAGCAAAGAGGTGGATATTTCCAAATTTGATTTGATATACGGAGGGACGCAAAAAAACATGGGCCCAGCAGGAAATGCAGTAGCCATCGTCAAAAAGGAAATTCTGGGCAAAACCGGGAGAAACATTCCCACCTACCTGAATTACCAAACACATATCGACAAGGAAAGCACCTTCAATACTTGGTCGGTACTGGCGGTTTATGGCGCAATGTGCAATCTTGAATGGCTTAAAAAAATTGGAGGAATTCCTGAAATTTCAAAAAGAAACAAAGCCAAGTCTGAACTGATGTATGCTGAAATCGACCGAAACGGGATGTTCGCCGGTCCAGTAGCGCTGGAAGACCGTTCTGACATGAATGCAACTTTCGTGTTGAAAGACGAAAATCTCAAAGATGAATTTGATACAATGTGGAAGGCAGCCGGAATTGTTAACCTGAAAGGACACAGAATTGTAGGCGGATATCGTGCAAGTATGTACAATGCAATGCCGATTGAAAGTGTGCAGGTATTGGTGGATGTGATGAAAGCATTTGAAGAGAAATTCGGATAATTTTTAATTTATAGAATCCAAAACATAATGAAAATACTTATAAACGACGGTATGTCTGTAGCTGGTGTTGAACTGCTCAGAAAAAATGGATTTGAAGTCATCGAACTCAAAGTTCCACAGGAGCAATTGGCCAACTATATTCATGAAAATCAAATTGAAGTTCTACTGGTCAGAAGTGCCACCAAAGTCACACCGGAACTCATTGATGCCACTCAGTTGAAAATCGTTGGTCGTGGGGGTGTAGGGTTGGACAACATTGCGGTGGATTATGCCAAATCAAAAGGAATTCATGTCATCAATACTCCGGCAGCTTCTTCTGCTTCAGTGGGTGAAATGGTGATTGCACATTCGCTTGCCATCTATAGAAATCTGCACCGTTCCAACCGAAGTATGCCGATGGAAGGCGATACCAAATTCAAAGAGCTCAAGAAGCAATTTGGAACTGCTTATGAACTCAGAGGAAAAACAATGGGCATCATTGGATTTGGCCGTATCGGTAGAGAA
>JAQVKJ010000015.1 GCA_028694715.1 Weeksellaceae bacterium
CGGTAATTTTTTTTAAGCTCAGAAATGCCGTACACCGACCATTTTAAATAGCTCAAATCCTTTGCATAATGTTCGTACTGACCCACCGCACCGATTCTGATGAACTGAAAAATGCTTCTTTGTGGATAAAAGGTATTTTGTACCGATAACGAACCCGTCAGCACTTTCTGTCCGGTGGACCATTTTGGTGAAACCGACCATTTGAAAGGTCTTCGGATGATGGATTGATTTTGAAACCGTGCACCCACAAGGAATTTGTCGTAATTGTTCCATCTGAGTTGAGGATTGACGAAAATTTGTGCAAATTTTGGATTCTCAACATCCGGATACAATCTGAACTGAACTTTTTTCATGTTTCTGAACAGCCCTCGGGTACGCATATAGTTGTCTCGCTCAGCAATTTCAGGAAACAGAAAATCGGGATTCAGAGCGAGCAAATCGTAGTCCGCTGCCGGAATACTGACCTCAAACTTTTTGTTGGAATTCTGAAACCATTGGCTAATTAACTGCTTTCTATTTTTGAGCGCAGTCAGCTGAAATGGACCTTCAAATCCGGTTTTGTTTTTGATTTTGACTTTCAGTTCATCGTTTTTTTCTTCGGAGCGAATGAGTTTAAAATTGATTCTGTCTTTCAGGTCAATGTAATCATCAAAAAACCAAGACAAGTCACTGTGTGAATTTTCGGTGAGATATTTTTTAAAATCCTGCTGTCCGACTTTTTGGCCGTGGTATTTCAGGCTGAAATTTTTGATCATATTATAGAATTCACCATCGCCCAGAAACTTATCGATATAATAAAAAGTGAAACCGGTTTTGAAGCCGCTGACCACCATTTGATTCATTTTGCTGAGTTCGTTAAAGGGTGTATTAATGGGTTGATCAAAGGATTGTATGGCCATGTATAGAAAAAGCATTTTGTAACGGTCGTTCATTTTTAGTTGTGCCGCATCGAAGAAATTGAAAGGGCGCATGCCCAGCAGTCTGAAATTGTCTGCCAGATGGCCGACCAATTTGAGCTTAGGAAAATAGCGGTCTGTGTATTTCATCATCAGATAATATTGCAAACCGTTTTTGAGCCAGTGGTCTTTGATTTTGTCGGTGAGAAACATCCGGTCGATGTATTCGTAACTCAGCATCTGAAAGAGTTTGAGCGCATTTCTTTCTGTAGGAGTAAAGGGCTTGAGTGTACCAATCCAGATGTCTATTTCATCTACTCCAAAGAAGTTTTGTTCCTTTTTGGTTTTGTTGGAGACGAACAATTTATTAGTGGGCAAATGCCCCAGATGCTCTTGCAAAAAGGCGAGTTGCGAAGGAATGAGCGAATCGATTGAGGCCAGGTCATCGGGTTTAATTTCAAAACCAAATTCTGTTTTCAGCCCCGAGCTTTGGTCAAAGAAACTGTGTGTTTTTTTGAGATTTCGGGTTAAATACAGTCTAAAAAATTCGATATTGCTGCCGTGCCACTGACTGCCTTGACCTTCCAGGTCAGTATAGAGCCTATAATTTTTTGGAAAATTTATTGAAAGTTGGTAGTGTGCAGGGCGTGTGAGCGGTTCTTCGAAATCTTTGTAATGTTGCAGCTGCCAATTTCCGTTTTGGTCTGTTGGGGCTGGGTGCATAAAGAAATATTTGAGCAGATAATCGCCTTCTTTGCTTTTCCCGTAGTGTGTGACTTGGTCAAAAGGAATTTTGATTTCATATATTGCGCTCAGAATCAGTAATTCGTCTTTCTTCCATGGTTGATTGAGTTCTATTCGGATAAATTCTCTTTCTTCAAAACCAAATTTGAGTGATTCATCCTTATGATTCATAAAAACCGGATTTATAACGGCACCTCTGTCTTCTTTTTCGGAGAAATGAAGCGCACCATTTCTTTGTTCGAGCTTCACCCGATTGAGTTCAGTAAGCCGACCGGTGTATGCATTCACCCAAGCGTTCAGGTAGATGTAGTCGAGGTCATGCGGAGAATGGTTAACCAGTCTGAATTCTTGTTCTACCCACAATTTGTTGGATAGCGTGTCCAACCTGATTTTGAGGCTTATGCTATCAGCCTGTTGACCCAGACAGTGCCCGGCTAGGAAAATCAGAAAACAAGCAAACAAATGGCGGTAAGACATATTGAACAGCTGAAGTGACTGTAAAAATGTTTCATTTTTTTTGGATATACAAGCTTTTGGATTTGATTCTTCGTAGGTATTTTCTTTTTGTGATGATATTGTGAATTCGGGAGAAGTTAGTAATCGGGCGGTATGGCTCTTTATCGTTTGAACTCCACGCAGGTTGCGCCACCGTTGTATTTTCTGAATGAGGCATCGTAAATTGCAATTCCTTTGTATTTTCTGAGGAGCTTCATCATTTCGTCTTTAAGCACGCCCTTGCCGTGTCCGTGAATGAAAATCAGTTTTTTTATTTTTTGAACGCTTGCCATTTCCATTTCGTCTTTTATTTTTTGTAATTGTAATTGCAACATTTCGTAGTTGCTCATATTTGCATATGAATCAACGAGTTGCCCGATGTGTAAATCGATTTCCTTTTCGTTGTTTTTGGATTTTTTCTTTGTGTTTTTTCTCTGAACCGGCTCGGGCTTTAGCGTTATCTGACCTACTTCAAACCCCTGATCTGCCACCAGTTCATTTGAATGATAGGTTGATTCAAAACCGTTGTCACATAGGACAGTGATTTGGTTTTTGTGTATTTTCAGCACGATGCCTTTTTGGTTATCGTCAAGAACCCTTACTTTGTCTCCGGTATTGAACATGATGCACAAAATTCAGCTTTGTTCGGGAATACTCAGACGGCAGTGTTTGGGTCAAAATTTTCCAGATACTGTGCCACTCTTTGTACAAACATTCCGCCCAGCGCACCGTCCACTACCCTGTGGTCGTATGCGTGCGACAGATACATTTTGTGTCGGATACCGATTACATCGCCAAGTGGAGTTTCAATCACTGCCGGTTTTTTGATGATTGCACCCACCGCTAAGATGGCTACCTGAGGCTGTGGAATGATGGGAGTACCCAAGGTGTTTCCAAAGCTTCCGATATTGGTAATGGTGTATGTTCCTCCCTGAATTTCGTGTGGTTTTAATTTGTTTTCCCTTGCACGGTGTGCCAAATCATTGACTTGAGCGGTGAGTCCAAAAAGACTGTATTGGTCTGCGTTTTTAATCACCGGGACAATCAGATTGCCGTTGGGCAAAGCTGCAGCCATGCCGATATTGATGTTTTTCTTCTTGATGATTTGTTCGCCGCTTACCGAAATGTTAATCATCGGGAAATCTTTGATGGCTTGTGCGATGGCCTGTATGAAAATCGGCATATAGGTAATTTTCTGGCCGTGTTTTTTAAGGAATTCATCTTTGTGTTTGTTGCGCCATTGGACGATACCGGTCACATCTGCTTCAATGAATGAAGTGACATGTGGTGCAATTCTTTTGGCGTCCACCATGTTCTGTGCGATGATTTTTCGCATTCTGTCCATCTCGATGATTTCATCGCCTTCAACCACTGGAACCGGTGCTGCAATGGTTTGGGATGTTGTGGATTTGGTCAGTGTTTTGGAAGTTGGTGCGGGTTTAGCTGATTTCTTGTTTTCAACAAATTTCAGAATGTCTTCTTTGGTTACTCTGCCAGCGATTCCCGAACCTTGCATCCTTGAGAGTTCTTCGGCGGAGATGCCTTCTGTTTTTGCAATCGATTTGACAAGTGGTGAATAGAATCTTTCTGGATAACTGTCATTAGAAGTACTGTTTTCTTTGATTGGCTTTTCGAGTTCACTGACGATTTCTACAGCCGGCGTTTCGGTTTTGGTTTCTGTGGTCTCGGTCGTATTTTGTACTTCACCTTCGACTTCAAGAATGGCAATGGCTTCCCCGATTTGCGCAACACTGTCCACGCTGACGAGAATTTCCTTTAACTGTCCGGCCACCGGCGAAGGTACTTCGGAATCGACTTTGTCAGTGGCAATTTCAACCACGGCTTCATCTTCCTCAATGGTATCGCCCGGTGCTTTGAGCCAGTTGATAACGGTTGCTTCCATCACTCCTTCGCCCATAGAAGGCAATATCAATTTGTAGTCGGACATAATCTGTAAATTATCTTCGCAAATCTAACTATTTTATGTGAATCCAAAAAGGGGATAGGTCGCCAAACCGATGGGATAATCAGAAGTTTTGTTCAAAAATTTCTTTGGGATGGAGTTGTTTTTCAATTATTGTGTACCTTTAATCACTGAAAAACACAATCAGACAGAACTAAGGTGATTCAAATTCAAATCATTAACGGCCCTAATCTGAATTTACTCGGTATCCGTGAACCCGACATATACGGCGATGAATCTTTTGAGGAGTATTTCAGGAAACTCCAAAAACAGTTTCCTGGCGTGGTGTTGCATTATTTTCAGTCCAACCACGAAGGAGATATTATCGATAAACTGCACGAGATTGGTTTTTCATACCATGGCATTGTAATGAACCCGGCTGCCTATTCTCACTATTCTTATGCGATTTCCGATGCAGTGAAAGCCATCCCTACGCCAGTGGTGGAAGTGCACATTTCAGATGTGATGGGGCGAGAGGATTTTAGGAAAAATCTGGTGACCGCTCAGAACTGTGTGAAAATCATTTCGGGAAAGGGACTGGATGCATATCGGATGGCGGTGGAGGAACTGATTAATAGAAAAAATTAAGCTATTCATAACAGCATAAACACTATCAGATTTTTATAATAGAATAATCGATAAATTAAACACACACATTAAAAACTATAAATTCAAATTTTCCTTCTGATTTCATTCGTTTTAAAATAGCGTATTCTACCAAAGATATATACTGTTTTGGATGTTTTATTTGTTTTGATGCATAGTAAAAAATGAGGATGCGTTTTTAGCGACATCCTCATGAAAAGGCTTAGTTTTTATGATCTACCGTACTTGATGGATGGTAAAGAAGCTTTCCGGACCACCCAGCAAGGTGAGGTTGACAATAGGAGTTCTGCTGCCAAAGAATATTTTGTCACCGGCAGTCATCGTCACAAGAGTCTGTGTCTTTCGGACAGGAGGAGAAACCTCTATGGTCACCAAACCTAAGTTCACCCCAACCTGAAGGTAGCTTTCCTCTGCAATTAAAACCGGGTCCTCTGCATCTGATTGTTTGAAAATCCCAATACCAAGATTGCCGGCACTTAACAATGACGCAGTTCTGTACTGTGCATAAATTTGATAAATGCCGTCTTTTGGTGCAGTGAATTGATAAGAGGAGGTATCGTAATCTCCGTTATAGTCAAATTCCACATTACTGAATGCGATGGTTTTCCAACCCGTCAGAATATCTGCACCCAAAACAATGGTTTCACCACCCGTTCCTTTCACAAAAGAAACCTGATTGCTCGGCATCACATCAGATACAGCAACCTGATTGACAATTTGTTGCCCATTTAATACCAAAACATAATCGACTGTTCCAGAAACGGTTTCCACAGTTCCAATCCTGAGGTCGCCGTTAATGTCTAACATGGCCTGAGGGGTTTCTGTCCCTATTCCCACCTGTGCAGTGGTTAGAGTGAGTTTCAACAGAAACACCCAAACGAAAAAAGTAGTTTTTCTCATACATATTGTTTTAAAAATTTAACTGTACAAAATCTAAATCAGTCTCAGGTTGGTGGTAATAATGTGTTGATTGGGAGCAAGTTTGGACTGCTTTGCCAGGTTCTGACTGGCACCAATAGGTGTTGAGTTATTGGGTAGCTGGTTAAAATTAAACTTGAACCACTTCTAACAAAATTAACAAAAAAATAATAAAATTCTATAGAAAGACACTCTGTTTTTTGAAATTTCTTGCCTTTTGTATTTTTATAAAAACAAACATCATTTCATTTTATGAGTGAAACCGAACGGAACTTTGGGATGATTATTTATTAAATTCACCCGCCAATTGTTCATTGACTGAGCCTATATAATTGAGTAATTCCATCCTTCCGATTTTGCTTTGAGAAGAAGTCGTAAAAACCTGTGGCATGAATTCCCAGCTTTTCAGCATTTCTTTTTTATAGACCTGCATTGCTTTCTGAAGTTCCGAACTGCTGATTTTGTCGATTTTGGTGTATACAATCGAAAATGGAATCTGGTTTTCTCCCAGCCAAGCCATAAAATCGAGGTCAATTTTCTGAGGAGAGATTCTGCAGTCAACCAGTACGAAGGTGTTGACCAGATTGGGGCGGTTGAGCAGATAGGAAGTAATCATTTTGTCGAATTCACTTCTTTTTTTCTTTGAAACTCTTGCATAGCCGTACCCGGGTAAATCTGTCAGATACCAACTTTTCTGCATTAGGAAAACATTGAGCAGTTGTGTTTTTCCGGGTGTTCCCGATGTTTTGGCCAAGCCTTTTCGTTCGGCCAGCATATTAATCAGCGAGGATTTTCCCACATTCGAACGCCCGATAAATGCGTATTCGGGCAGCGTGGGTTCAGGACAGTCCTGCCATTTTGTAGCACTTTTAATGAACTCGGGTCTTAAATCCATTAAGACGGAACTATGTTTTTTTCCCTGAGCCAGCCGGCCAACAATTCATTGAACTTTTCGGGATGCTCCATCATTGGCGCATGACCGCATTTGTCTATCCAGTACAGTGTGGAATCCGAAATTTCTTCTTTGAATTCTTCTGCTACTTCCGGAGGAGTTACATTGTCTTGCTTCCCCCAAATCAAGCAAACCGGTGCTTTGATGAGATTCAACTCTTCCTTGAGGTTGGTTTTGATGGCGCTTCTCGCAATATAAAGCGTCTTGATGGCTTTTTTTCGGTCATTGATTGTCTCAAAAACATCGTCCACAATTTCCTTGGTCGCCACATTGGGGTCATAGAAAACCTCCTGTGTCTTTTTCAACACATATTCATAACTGCTCCGCTTGGGGAAACTTTCGCCAAATGATTTTTCATAAAGCCCTGAACTCCCCGTTAAACATAGCGCTCTGACCAACTCCGGGTTTTTGATGGTGGTAATCAATCCCAAATGACCACCCAACGAATTCCCTACCAAAATGGCAGGCTCACCCACCACATCTTTGATGAATCTCGAAACGAATTTTGCGAAATTCGTCACATTGGTATTCAATATCGGAAAACTGTAAATGGGCAGCTCGGGTGCATAAACCTTATAACCGATTCTTGAGAAATATTGTGTAAGTAATTCGAAATTACTCAATTCGCCCATCAAACCATGTAGGAGAACTATCGGAACTCCTTCACCTTCTTCTATGTATGAATATTTTTTGGTCTTTTTTAAGTTGAATAACATTCAGGCCTGAATTTGGAGCAAAAGTAATCATTCTATGTTAAAATCTAAAATTTGTTTTCCAACTTCAATTTTTTTAGACAGCCAAACTTTCAATCATTGGAAATATACCGAATGTTAAAAGTTATTAACAAAGTGCAAGATAGTGGTAAAAAATGCAAAAAATTATTTACTTTTGTTCAAAACATTTTTATTTGTTACCACTCATAGGGACATACGAATGCAAGGTGGACGCCAAGTTCAGACTTCCATTGCCGACAGGCTTGCAAAGGCAGTGGGCAGAGATTCTGAGCGAGGGATTTGTGCTCAAACGCTCTGTTTTTGCACCCTGCTTGGAATTATATCCAATGAAAGAATGGGTGTCCGTGATGGCTGAGGTAAACAAATTGAATCGTTTTAAAAAGGAAAATAACACTTTTATAAGGGGTTTTACTGCAGGACTGAAGACCGTGGAAGTTGACGGGACTGGACGGATACAAATCGCAAGAGATTTGGTGGCTTTTGCCGGAATCAGCAAGGAGGTGGTGCTACACCCCTCTGTGAATGTGCTTGAAATCTGGGACAAAAACAGATATGAGCAGTCGGTGGACATCAATGAGGATGATTTTGTGGTGTTGACCGAAAAAGTCATGGGTGGAATGAATAATGATGAATGAGGTGTATCACAATCCGGTATTGCTCAATAAAAGTGTAGAGGCGCTGATGGGGAACCCCAACGGGGTTTATGTGGACTGTACTTATGGAGGTGGCGGACACTCGGTTGAAATTTTGAAAAGATTAGGAGAGCAGGGCAGACTGATTGCTTTTGATCAGGACCAAGATGCATGGGTAAACGAATTGGAGGATGATCGTTTCACATTGGTGAAACAGAATTTTAGGTATATGAAAAACAATCTAAGGTACCTCGGTATCCGAAAAGTCAACGGTATCCTCGCCGATCTGGGAGTTTCTTCACATCAGTTCGATTCACCCGAAAGGGGCTTCTCGATTCGGTTTGACAACGAAGCCCTCGACATGCGTATGAACCGATCAGCACGATTGACCGCAGAACAAATCCTCAACACCTATACCGAAGAAAAACTCGCAAATGTGTTTTACAATTATGGAGAATTGAGGAATTCAAGGAAAATCGCCCGCATCATTGCGAGTGAAAGAAAATCTGCGCCGATAAAAACCACCGCAGATCTAAAACGAATCTTTCATTTTATTCCCAAAAACAAAGAAGTCAAATTTCTCGCACAACTGTTCCAATCTTTGAGAATCGAAGTAAACGATGAACTCGCGGCACTGAAGGAAATGCTCGTTCAGTCGGCTGAGTTGATAGAAACAGGTGGAAAATTGGTGGTGATTTCCTATCATTCGTTAGAAGATCGTTTGGTGAAAAGATACATGAAAACCGGTTTGTTCGAAGGAGAACAGCAGAGAGATATATATGGAAACTGGGCGAGCCCATTCAAACCCTTGCAGTCAAAAGTGATTGTGCCCGATGAAAGTGAAATTGAGGAAAACCCAAGAGCAAGAAGTGCAAAGATGCGAATCGCTGTAAAAAATTAAAGATGGCAAAGAACAGAAAAAGCAACATCAGTTGGAAGGACATTTTGAAAGGAAAATTCTTGGTTGAAGACGGTTCGGCCAAGAATTGGAGATTTGGATTGTATCTTATTTTTCTCGCATTTGTCTCTATTTCGAGCTCTCACTGGGTCGAAAAGAAAGTGGTCGAAATCAATCGGCTCAACGAGCAGGTGGCCAATCTAAAATCACAATACACAGATGCCCACAGAGAACTGATGAAAATGCAGCTGGAACCCGAAATCAGAAAACAGTCAGAGATGCTCGGATTAAAAATCATTGAAATTCAACCTTATGTTTTAATAAAAGAAGTCTATGATCAGGAACCGTAAAAACATGTTGCTCAGAGCTTACCTGATTGCAGTAGGTATTTTGATGATTGCCTTTGGGGTCTTGTATTCCATGGCGAAAATTCAAATTGCAGAAGGCTCTGAACTCGATGAATTTGCAGAAAATAATTTCAGACTGAAGTCAGAACCCGCCAAACGCGGAAATCTATATGCCTCAAGTGGAGACCTGTTGGCGACCACAATTACAGTCCACAATATTTTTGTGGATTTGGCAGTCATTGACAAAAATTTATTTGAAGAAGAAGTTGGTGCACTCTCTGATTCGCTGGCCAATATGTTTGACAAACCTTCGTCCTATTTTGAAGAGAAGCTAAGAGCAGAAAAAGAAAAAGGGAACCGATATATGACACTCATCAAAGGCTTGGATTATCAAGAATATATGAGAATCAAATCTTTTCCAGTTTTTAACAAAGGTCAGAACAAAGGAGGGTTTATACACGAAACCGAATCCAGAAGAGAACTGGTGTTGGAAGATGTGGGACGAAGAACCATCGGATATGATACCGGCGACAGAAAATCTGGTTTGGAAGGGGCTTACTCAAAAGATTTATCGGGTGTGGAAGGCAAGCGATGGGAGCAATTCATGGGGCGTGGTCAATGGAGACCATTCAAATCCTGGGAACAAGAGCCAGTGAACGGTTCAGATGTTTATGCTACCATTGACGCTGGTATGCAGATAGCAGCATACAGCGCATTGCAAGACCAGTTGACCCAATATGAAGCAGAACACGGCTGTGTGGCCGTAATGGAAGTAGCTACCGGAAAAATCAGAGCGATTGTAAACCTGAAAAGAAATGAAGACGGAACTTATTCGGATGTGTATAATTTCGTAATTGCTGACCGCGCCGAACCGGGTTCGACTTTCAAAGCAATTTCTATTCTCAGTGGACTCGAAAACGAAAAATTCAAACCGGAAGACACCGTTGAAACCGGAAACGGTAGATACAGAATATACAACAGGGTCATTTCTGACACCCATGGCAACGGTACGCTCACAGTGGAAGATGTACTGGTCAAATCTTCCAACATAGGGACTGCAAAACTGATTAACTCGGGCTTTGGAAGCAACCCACAAGAGTTTTTTGACCAGCTTGCCGAGTGGAACCTGACCGAGAAAATGGGAATTGACATTGAAGGTGAAACCGCCCCTATTTTTCATAAACCCAGCGATGATGACTGGAGCAATATCACCCTGCCTGTCATGTCTTATGGCTATGGCTTCCAAATTACTCCCCTGCAAATCCTGACTTTCTATAACGGCGTTGCGAATGGAGGAAAAATGGTGAAGCCTTTGTTTATAGATAAAATCGAAAAATACGACGGAACCGTGGTGGAATTTCAACCCCAAACAATGGTCGAAAAAATGGCCTCCGAGGAAAATATTTCAGCACTCACCGAGATGCTCAGAAAAGCTGTCTCAGAAGGAACTGCGAAAAATATCTTTACCGAGCATTATGAAATAGCCGGTAAAACAGGTACTGCACGAGTAGAATACTGGCTGAAAGACCAACCCGTCAGATACCGTGCATCCTTTGCCGGGTTTTTTCCAGCAGACGATCCCAAATACACATGTATAGTGGTTGTTCATAAACCGGCCAACAACAAAGGAATTTATGGGGGAACCGTCACAGCTCCGGTTTTCAAGAAAATCGCAGACTGGGTTTACTCCAGAACACCAATCAAAATCCCCGAAGGCCCAAAATTGGTGAATGTAAAAAAAGAAATTGAATCCGTGACGGATATAAAATACGATGGGGAGATAAACAGAATTCCCCATTTGATTGGCAAAAGCGGTGAAAGTGTTGTGCCTGTGCTCGAAAACATGGGACTGGATGTTCGTTATACAGGTGTAGGCAAGGTGAAGGCTCAGTCCATTCCTGCTGGTTCGTCGTTCAGAAAAGGAGAAACGATTTATTTGGCAATTGATAGTTAATGATAATTATGGAATTAAAGGATTTACTTTATAAAGTTAAGTTGATTGAAGTGGTGGGAAGAACAAATATTCCGATTGCTTCCATCGAATTTGATTCCAGAAAAATTAAAAAAAATTCGCTATACATCGCACAAAAAGGAACCCAGGTGGACGGACATGACTTTATTGATGAGTCTATCCGCGCAGGTGCAGTTGCCGTAATTTGCGAACACAAACCCGAACAACTCAAACCAAAAGTAACTTATGTCGTGGTTGAGAATTCACCCGAAGCCATGGGCATCATTGCAGCTAATTTTTATGACAATCCATCCGAAAAACTGAAGTTAATAGGCATTACTGGAACCAACGGAAAAACCACCACTGCCACCCTTACTTACAAACTGATTGAATCCCTGGGTTATGCGGCGGTGTTGATTTCTACCATCAGGATTCTGGTCAACGGAAGAGAATACCAGACCGCGCATACTACGCCCGACATTATCAGTCTAAACAAAATTTTTAGTGAAGCTGTGGAGCTCGGCTGTGAGTATGCGGTAATGGAGGTCAGCTCCATTGGAATTCATCAACACAGAATTGCAGGATTAAATTTCAATGTGGCCGTGTTTTCTAACTTAACTCACGATCATGTCGATTACAACGGAACTTTTGCGGATTATTTTAGCGCAAAGAAAAGTTTCTT
>JAQVKJ010000308.1 GCA_028694715.1 Weeksellaceae bacterium
ATTTTAAGAGAATCTTTAAACCAATCATTCATTGAAATTTACTACACAAATCCCACTCGACCTTCTTTTATCATTTCTTGACAATGATTTTGATGGAATCTCTGAGGTTGTTCTCATAATTGACCAACAATATATAGTTGCCTTCAGGAAGCAATGACAAATCCAAGCTGTCGTTTCTCAATTTTGATTGGCAAAAAATCATTTTTCCGCTGAAGGTATAAAGCGAAACCGATTCGATTTCTTTGTTGGATTGGATGCTCAGCATTGAATCTGTCGGATTGGGAAAAACTTCTGTTTTGATTGCTTGAACTTCTTCCAGTTCCATATTGGGCCAAAGATTTTCGGCCTCAGGTCCGCCCCAAATCCGGGTAGCAAGATAGGGATTGTCGATGAATGGATTTCTGTTGCCCTGCATTTCTTCAAGAACGATATTCCTGACGAATTCTACTTCGCTGGGTGGGTCCTCTGCGTTCCATTCCAGAAAAATGTCGGGCATGTCAGGATGGTAGGTGTTGGAGCCGCTTCCCACCACATTGGCGGGTGTTCTCTCCAGATATCTGATACTCATGTACATCATCATTCTGGCTACATCGCCTTTCCATTCGTCACCCGGATAAAATAGTCCGTAGGAATCTATGTGGGAGTCTCCTTCTCCGTCAGAAAACCTTCTGTTGGAACGACTGTTGTTTTTCTGGCTGTCGATGGCTCGGATATGATGTGCGTCAGAGCCCGGTCCGGTGGTGCCCAAATTGGGGTTTCCCAGCGATTTGGGATAGACATGTTCCCTGACCCATTTTCCATTACAATTACTGGAATGGCAGCTCTCGTCTTTGTCTCTTGTTCGCTGATCCATCGGGTTTTCGCTGGCGTCGTCAAATCCATAAATCAACAGGATATTTTCACTGTTTTCGGGGTCCAAATCTGTTTGCAGAAGCGCATCCCAGACTTCCGGCGTGTAAATCAGTTCGTAACTATGTGTGGCAATGACCAAGGCGCTGAGCTCGGCTTCCAGTTCCGAGCCGGTTTTGGTGAAATCAATGCCAAGGTAGTAATCGGGGATTTGTGCAAATAAATGAAAGGGGATGAATAGGAGTAAATACAGTTTTTTCATTCAGATGAATTTTATGTTGCCCAAGAAAGGGAATTAATTCAAGCTGTCAAACACTTGTCCAATAAATTTATTTACAGGTTTTTAACCGACAGCAAACAAAATGCGAGGAGTACGCCAAGGGAGTTTGAAATTATGTCGTATATATCAAAGGTTCTGCCCAACCCCATCAGGTGTTGAAGGATTTCAATTAGAATTCCAGTCAATATTGGGAGCAGTATAATCAGAGAATTCTTTTGGACAAAGCCCGAAAAACGCAAAAGGAGTGCAAAACCAAAGAACAGCAATATATGAAAGACCTTGTCTTGGTTTTTGAAATCGAAGTGCATGAGCCACTCATTGCTCTCTGACTGAATCACACCCACCGGAAGCAGGGTGACCGTAAAGAGCATGAGTGTGTATGCACAAAACAGAATCTTGAAAAATTGACTACCTTTATTAGTCTGCAATTTCGCTGTTATATCCATCTGCGTCCAGCAACTGATCTAATTCGGTGGCGTCTGAAAGTTCTATTTTGATGATCCAGCCATCTCCATAAGGGTCTGAATTGACCTTTTCAGGTTCTGCATCGAGCAGTTCATTGACTTCTGTAACCGTACCTGAAACAGGCATAAACAAGTCAGAAACTGTTTTGACTGCTTCGATGGAGCCAAAAATATCACCGGCTGCTATTTCGTCTCCTTCTTCTGTTGAGATGTCAACATATACAATGTCGCCCAACTGATCTTGTGCGAAATCGGTAATCCCGATGAAGGCCGTATTTCCTTCTACTCTGACCCATTCGTGATCCTTGCTGTACTTTAATTCTTTTGGAGTATTCATATCTTTTTTTATTTACAAATTTACTAATTTCCGAATGATAGTGTCAGGCTTAGTCCCGCCCTAATGGTAGAAATAGGATAGGCGGTTGAAATTTTGTATTTAGACACCATCTGATCCCAGAAGAACTTCAGGTTGAGGTTTTTGCTGAAATCATAATCAGCTGAGAACTGTACGGTCAGCAGCTTTTGCCCGCCGGTCACCTGTGAATCTCCTTCAAGGATTCTTCTGATTCTGGTTTCGCTGTCTCTCAATCGCGCATCAAGTCTGAAATTCATGTCGCCGGTGAAAGTTTTGTTTCTTCCTTGGTACCTCATTCTGAATTTCAAATCCTTAATGACATAACCCATTCCAAGGACATATTCGGTACCGTAATCTTCGGTCAGTGTGTAATTGCTCAAACTCATTGAAATCATACGGTCGCGGTTGTACTGTGCTCTGAATTGGAAATTATTTCTCAGGGTAACATCCACACCTATCAGTGGTGAAAATGATTCAATCATATTGACTGATCCATACAAGTCTTTTGATACGAAGTTTTCGTTCAAATCCCTTGCCCCCGGATCCATGAAGTAATTTGGATTGGACTGTATTCCGTTGACTGTGTAGGACGATAAATAGGCGTGAGAAATCTCAAATGTGTTGAAGATTCTGCTGATCATCGGAATGTTGGTCAGACCGGTATAAGTGATGGTCCAATTGGGCAGTGGGATTTTTCGGTTGTAACCCAGTGAAGTTTTTCTTGCATTTCTTCCTTCCACAGCAGAGGTAAAGGCTGGTAGCAACACATCATAGCTCGATAGTCCGTAACCCTC
>JAQVKJ010000016.1 GCA_028694715.1 Weeksellaceae bacterium
ACCAACGGAACTTTGGGATTTGAAGACATCATTGAGGAGGGCGTTCCTACGCTGGACTTTGTTTCATCCTTCAGTTTCAACAAAAAACTCAGTGTGAAATTCAAGGCTTCCAATCTGCTGAACCCGTATTTCAATCTGACGAGAGAAAGCTCGCTGACCCATGAAAAAATAGTGTTGAACCAATACAAAAAAGGCATCAACCTGAGTCTGGGCATTGGGCTGGAATTATAAAAAATTAAACAACAATAAAACAAAAATGAGTTACACAAATTTTAAAAATCTGAATAAAATGAAAATGAACTTAAATTTTTTGAAATCGGCCTCTTTGGCTTTGATTTTTGCCGCTGCCACTTTGGTTTCGTGCAGCGATGATGACGGTGGAAACACCCCCCTTCCTGTCAGTGAAGATGAATTGGTGGGAAGCATCGAAGGGAGCAAAACTTTGGATGCCAACATCACTTATACCATTACCGGTCCCGTAATCGTGGAAGAAGGCGGTGTTTTGAACATTCCTGCCGGAACGACAATCAAAGCCAAAAAAGGTTTTAACAACTACATTTTGGTATTGCAAGGCGGGAAAATCAATGTGAACGGAACGGCCGAAAAACCGGTTACCATGACAGCTGACATTGACAATGCCGAACCCGGATATTGGGGCGGTTTGATCATCAACGGTAGAGCTCCATTGGCCGGTGGTACAGTGGGAAGTACAGAAATTAGTTCGGCCCATCAATACGGCGGAAACAATCCGAACGACAGTTCAGGTTCAATTACTTATCTGACTTTGGCATACACAGGTGCACGGTCAAGTGCAGATGTTGAGCACAACGGACTGACATTGAACGGCGTAGGAAACGGAACCCTGATTGAAAATGTTTATATTCCTTATGGTGCTGACGACGGCATCGAATTTTTCGGTGGAACCGTAAATGTAAAAAACCTTTTGGTAGTGGACAGCGACGACGATATGTTTGACTTTACCCAAGGTTATTCAGGTACTTTGGAAAATGCTTATGGAATTTGGCAAGCCGGATTTACCAGCACTGAATCAGACCCGAGAGGCATTGAAGCCGACGGAAACTTGGACGGAAACTTCCCCGATCAGGAAGGTCAATCAGATTTCGTTATCAAAAACATCACTTTTGATTTGAGATTGGCTCCGGCTCCCGACGGTGATGTACAGAATGTAACCAACAAAATGCAGGATGTCATCAAAATCAGAAGAGGTGCGAAAGCAACCATTACCAATGCATTGGTGAAAGGAACAGGAACAGTCATCGATTTGATTGACTTTACAGACGGAAAAGGAACCGGCAATCCGACTTCTTCCGTAAGTCTTACAAGTACGCTGAATACATCACAAATCTTAGGAAAATTGATCAATCCAAATGAAGGATTTGACGGCGCTGCAATCGTATCCGGCAACACTGGATGTTCAACTTCCATCTTTGGCTGGACGAATTACAGTTTCTAAATACAAAAACGGGATATAACTCACTTTTGTTCCTCTAATCCCCTTTTCCGTTGCCTGATGACAATATACTACTTCACTCAGGCAACGGATTTTTTTGTATCATAATCATTTCGTCATTGCCCAGTTTATCCGAAGTCTGTGTATTTATTTTTTTGATTTGTTTCGGATTTCCTGAGCTTTTTTCCAATTTTTTCGTAGAATCGGTTTAGCAAAAGAGGTTTCACCATTTGATTTTTCACCTGAAAAATGGCGAAATTTTTCAGGGTAATCTTCTTTTTTATACTTCGCCCAACTTTCGTAAGCTTCATCTGACCTGGGACGGTCGGGATTGAACGCTATTTTTTTGCCGGTTCTGATACAGTAGCCAAAATATTCTATTACCGGTTTTTTCTTTTCCGTTCTGAAAGAAGTTCTTTTTTTGATATTAGAATTGAATCCATCTTTGTTTGAAAAGAAATCAGAGAATTTATCAATTTCAATACTTGAATCTTCATATTTTTCTTTTAAACCAAACATTGTGCTTTTATATTGTGGTTTCTTTTTAAAAAGTAATTCAGACTGAATTATCACTCTTTCAAAATATTTCCATGCTTGGTCATCAATATTGTCACCACCTATTAGACCTTTCTTTTTAGTCAAAATCCCAAATTCAATATTATTATCTTGAGAATAACCATATAGATTCATTGAAGTTAGAATTGCATTCTCCTCATTAGCAAAATACTTTGCATGAAGCCTCTTCTCATAGCGAATTTCAATATTTGGAAATTCTTTAAAAAAATTAAAATCTTCTTGACTCATACTTTTAGAAATATCATCTTCATTTTTACCAAAGACAACAATAATTTCAAGTTCAGGATTATCGTTCTTTGAAAGCAAAGTTGATTTGAAACGGTCATGAAGTTTAATATAAGGAGAAATTAATATTATTTGCTCTCTTGCATTTTCAAATATTTTTCTAATTCCGAGTTTAGTTCATTTCCTGTTATAAATTTTGCCATCTTCAATTGTTGATTTATTATAGTTTATAGATATACAGCTGTTTACGGAGATCAGCTCTATACAAATAAAATTATTTCAAGTCCAAATATATTGAAAACTTTTGACCCTTCAAGAGTTTTACTCAAACCCTCAGCAGTCCTCTGAAACCTCTTGATGCATAGTAGGATTCGGCACCGTTGTGGTAGGTGAAAACTTGGCCGTAACGAAAATCGCAAAAGAGCGCACCGCCTAAGTTTCTGACTTCATCCGGTGTCAAAATCCAGCTTGAAGTTTTGTTGTCAAATCCGACTAAGGGATGGTATTCTCGGTATTGTTCTTCGGTCAGAATTTGGATACCGATTTCGGCAGCGCGATCAAGGGCATTGCCGGTAGGTTTGTGGGTTTTTCGGGCGTCCAAAGCTTTAGAGTCGTAGCAAAGACTTCTTCTCTCGCTCGGACTTTCTTTGGCACAAAGAGTGAAAACAAACCCGGTTTAGAGCATTTTCAAAAATGCAACTTCTTTATCTGTTAGCTTTCTCCAATCTCCTCTTTTGAGGTTTCTTTTGGTGAGTCCGCCAAAAATCACCCTGTCGAGTTTGACGACTTCGTATCCTAATTTTTCGAAAATCCTTCTTACAACATGGTTCCAACCGATATGGATTTCGATTCCGATTTCATTTTTGGGTTGGCCTTCTATATAGGAAATGTGGTCAACTTTAGCTACTCCTTCTGGGATAAGTCTGACGCCTTTTTTTATTTCTTCCATGTCGGTTGCACTCAATTTTTTGTTGAGCGAAACATGATAGAGCTTGTGCACGCGGTGGCTGGGATGGGTGAGTTTTTTGGTTAGATAACCGTCATTTGTAAAAAGTAGTAGTCCGGTGGTTTGTCTATCGAGTCTTCCGACCGGAAAAATTCTTGCAGTAGTGGAATTGGCGACCAAATCCATCACAGTTTTTCTTCCTTTTTCGTCTTTAGTGGTGGTAATGAATCCTTTGGGTTTATTTAGAAGGATGTACACATTTTTTTCGGCTTTGATTTCACGGCCGTCAAATTTCACCACATCACCGGGTTGAACTTTGTATCCCATTTCTGTAATCACTTTTCCATTGACTTCTGCCAGGCCTGTTTTGATGAATTCGTCGGCTTCTCTTCTGGAGCAGATTCCGGCATTGGCGATGTATTTGTTGAGTCGGATGCTGCCGTCATCTGTGGGTGCTTTTTTGATCTTTGTTCTGTAGGCTTTGTCAAATTTTCCGGTCTTGGCTTTCCCAATTGATTTGGGTTTTGCAGAAGTTTTTTTGTCGGGTTTTTTGTCTGATTTTGAATTTGATTTTCCGACGGGTTTTCCGAGGGAAGCATCACGCCTTTCCTGTTTTTTCATTTTGTGTTTTTTATTTTGATGACTGTTTTGCGTGAGGGATGGAGGCATTTGTTTGAGCTCTTTTTGGTCGCTTCGATTCCGCTCAGCGGCCAAAAAAGCGAGTGCCGACAGCCCGACCTCGTTGCGGAATGTATTTTGTTTTTTGTTAATCTTTTGAATCGCAACGAGGGCACGCCCAAATCATTCATCAGATAATTCTTTGCAAATCTAAGGGATTTAAATCAATGAATACCATATTAAAAATACCGATTCCGATTAAAATCTTGAATATCAGGTAGATAATTTTATATGCAGTTTTGGTTCGGCTTTTCCATACGGGGACAATCAGCAGTATGAGCAGCACAGCGGCAAACAAGAAAAAGTAGCGCATGTATCCTGTAGCGCTGTTGTCCCACATATAGAGTGATAGCGCAGCTGTGAGCAGTATAAGCGGTATAAGGACTTTTTTTGTTTTTGTTTCACCGTAAATAACGGGGATGGTTTTGTAATTATAAATAGCGTCGGCGGTGGAGGTCGTCAGGTCTTTGATGATGTCCATCACGAGCAGTAGTAGGAAGAGAAATGCGGCGTGAAAGAAGATGATGTCGGAATAATTTTCATAATAGAGGAAGAGCGCGAAGAATGGGAAAATGCTAATCATGACTGAATAGAAGTTGTTGAGCCAGACCATTTTGTTGATTTTGTGCGAGTAGAACCAAACCAAAAACTGATAGAAAAGGAAAAACAGCATGACTCTCCATGAAGCCAGCCAGGCAACGGCCAATCCAGCCAAATTGAGCAGTAGATAGGTGTTGAGTTTGAATTTTTGGGAAACAAATCTTTCTATATAATTGCGAAGCGGTCGTTGGATGGCGTCTTTTTCGAGGTCATAAAAATTGTTGATAATGTAGCCGGCGGCCACGCTGAGTAGCGAGGCGAGGATGATGAAATTCAATTTTATATCCAGCAGTATTTGTAGGTGATTTTTGCCTTCGTTGAAAATAAAAAGGCTGGCCATGTATTGTGCCAATGCGAGCATCACAAGGTTGTAACCTCTTACTACAGTGAAAAGAGCGAGCAAACGGACGAACAATCTTCGTGGTTCGGATTTCCTCATTGAAACTGCGATTGGATGATTTTGTCAGCAAACCAGCAACTGGCACTCAAGCTCAGTCCTTCTTTTTCGGCAAATTCAATGACCTTATCCACCATTTTTTTTCCGAATCCTTTTTTTCTGAACTCGGGAAACACCAAGGTGTGGTTAATGGAGATGGCGTCTTCTTTTCGCCATTTGAAAGTAATTTCGCCAATTTTTTCATCTACAGAAAAGAGATAAAAACCGCTTCTGTTTTCATCTTCAAAAAATTCAAATCTATCCATGGATCAGAATTTATAGATGACCTCGGTATCAAAATCTTTCAGATGTATTCTGGCTTTTTCGTAGTCTCGAGTAAAACCGAGAATGTATCCACCTCCACCCGAACCGCAGAGTTTCAGATAGTAGGAATTGGTTTGTATGCCGTATTGCCAGATATTGAGCAATCTTTGTGGAATCATGGGTTTGAAATTCAGAAATGCCCAAGTAGAGAGTTCCTTCAAGTTGTAGAAAAGTGGATTCAGGTCTCCTTTTACAAAGGCCTCAACGCAGGCATTGTTGTACTTGATGAATTCTTCTTTGAGCGTTTTTCTGAAACCCTCTTGCTTTAGTTTTTCAAAAAATATCTGAACCATGGGTGCGGTTTCTCCGGGACTTCCGGAATTCACAAGAAATATTGCTCCGCCGCTTTCTTTTTGTTCGGGTATGCCAATGGCTGAAATGTCTGTTTTAGAATTAATCAACAATGGAAGATTGAGATAGCAAATCAATGGATCTATGCCCGAACTTTTTCCGTGGAAGAAAGACTCCATTTTGGAAAAGATTTCTTTCAAGCTGCTGATTTTGTCTTTTGAAATTTGTTTTGAAGTATCGATTTTGTTAAATGCATAAGCTTCATATATCGCAGCGACCAATGCCCCGGAACTGCCTACGCCATATCCCTGCGGAATGTCGGAATCAAAGTGCATTCCGTTGGCGATGTCGGCATTCAATTTTTCAAAATCAAACTCATCTTTGAGTTTTTCAGCAAGGTATTCTGCAAATTTACGAATGCTTTCGTTGGAAATCCGGCTGTTTGTGTCATTGCTGAAATTGAGTGAACCTTTGTAGGTGTTGTAGGGTATGGTCAGTCCCTTGGAATCTTCGATGATACCGTATTCTCCAAAAAGCAGAATCTTCGCGTAGAACAAAGGGTTTCTCATTGGGTGTAATTACTTTGCAAATGTAAGATTATTTTTTAATTATTCAGGGAATGGTCACCTCAATCAGTCTTGTGTCGTTCAAGGGTTGGATAGTAAATTCTGAAACTTCAGCCGGCAAGACCAAGCTTTCATATTTACTCAATTTTGTCGTATTTGATTCTGTGATGAATTTGGCGGCCGATTCGGTGCAAATGTATATCCGCATGCAAGCATTGTTTTGAATTCTGAATTCTTTGTTGCCTTCGAATATCTGTGTGCTGAAATATTGCGAGTCAATGAGTGATTTGAACTGATTCTCAATGGGTTCATATTCGGCTTTGATGTTTGCGAACGGTCTAAAATCAATGGCCCCCAAAGCGGATTCGGTGTGCAGTTCTCTTTTTTTTCCGTCTTTGTCGATGCGGTTGTAATCATAAATGCGGTAGGTGATGTCGGAAGTCTGCTGAATTTCGGCCAACACAATTCCGGCACCGATGGCGTGCACCCTGCCGGCGGGAATATAAACTGCATCTCCTTTTTGAACTTTGACTTTGTTCAGGATTTTTTCGAGGCTTTCTGTTGTCAGATATTCTTGGTAATCTTTTTTTGTAATTCCTTCTTTCAGCCCGATGGTGAGTGCTGCATTTTTATCGGCCTCCATGATGTACCACATTTCAGATTTTCCGAAGGAATTGTGTTTTTTCTGAGCCAATTCATCATTCGGATGAACCTGAACGGACAAATCATCGGCGGCATCAATGAATTTAATCAGCAAGGGAAATTCATTTCCGAATTTCTCCCAAACTTCTTTTCCAACCAATTTTTCTTTGTATTCTTCTAAGATTTCTTTCAGGTTTCTGCCTTTCAATTCACCGTTTTCCACCACACTCAAATCTCCTTCTACGCCTGAGATGCTCCAGATTTCTCCCAATCTGTCCATTTGTAGCTTTTTGGGAACAAACCGGTTCAATTTATCGCCACCCCAGATTCTGTATTTGGTGATGGGAACGAATTTTAATGGATAGAGTCTCATTTGAGTAACTGTGTGTAAATGTTTTTCATGAAATTTTTGCTAAATTAACGAAATACTGATTATTTCATCTGAAAGAATCAAAATCCAGTTTTGCAAATCATGGTTTTCAAAATCCTTCAACGAGAATCTTTGCTTCAATCTCGGTTACGGATTCGCGGGTCAACTAAAAAATTGAAATAAAATGTGCTGCTGCTTTGGCGGTTCGGTCATCAATATCGTATTCAGGATTGTACTCTACCATGTCAAATAGTTTGATTTTACCGGATTGAATGGCGGTTTTGAGCAATGATTTCACCTGAAAAACGCTCAATCCATTGGTGCAGGGCGCACTGACTCCCGGCGCAAAAGCAGCATCCAATACATCCAAATCCAGACTCAAATAAAGCACATCGAATTTCTGAATAAAATCTTCCAATTTTCGCAAAGCAAAATTCAAATCAATATGAATTTCATCTGCCAAAATCACTTCCGTGCCCAATTTTTCGGCCCGGTCAAAAAGTGCTGAAGTATTTCCGGTCGGCTGAATTCCGGCGACGAAATAATGAAATTCCTTGCCGTGTGTTTGACAATGATTTGCCATCTCAAAAAACGGTGTACCCGAAGTGCTGTGTTCCACCGGAATCCTCAGGTCAAAATGCGCATCGATGTTGATGATGCCAATGTTGTCAAATTGTTGAGCAATCCCAAGAAAATCACCGAAAGCCGTTTCGTGTCCACCGCCCAAAACAATCGGGAAATAATTGTTTCTAATCAATTCTGAAACACATTCGCTTTGTTCTTTTCTGGCTTTTTCTAAGTTTTGTCCATCCAAAACGATGTTTCCAAAATCGAAAAGCGATTTTTTTGTATCAAAATTATAAGGCAAATTTGCCAATGATTTTCGAATCAAATTCGGTGCTTTGGCAGCTCCGGTTCGGCCCTTGTTTCTTCGCACGCCTTCGTCCGAACAAAAACCGAGCAATGCAATGTTCGGTTCATTGATGGGTTGAAGATTTCCGAAATTCCCGATTTGCATTTTTTGATGCCATCTTGAACCCAACTCACCGTCCTCATCGTCAAAACGACCGGTCCAAATATTTTTGTCAACTAATTCTATCATAGTGTTTTGTATTTTGGAATTGACCAATGATATTTCAATGCCAATATCCTGATTATAATGATAAATAAGGCAGAAATTATAAAATTCCAAGTTCTTTCCACTTCAAAATGATTCAAAATCAAGTATAAAAATGCGCCTGCCAAACAGGCCGTGGCATAAACTTCTTTTCTGAAAATGACCGGTAATTCCTGCGAAAGTGTATCACGAATCACGCCACCCATGACTGCGGTAAACATGCCCATAATGGCTGCAATCAGCCAGTGAACATTGAATTCCAAAGCTTTCTCAGTTCCCACTACGGTAAAAAGCGCGATTCCAAGCGTGTCAAAAAGTGAGAATTTATTTTTGTATTTCATGATGGGTCGGTAGAAAAAATGCATGATTATAATCCCAAAAAAGGCTGCATAAATAAAATTGATGTCCTCTATCCAAACCAAGGGATAGCTGTCGAGCAATATGTCGCGGACGCTTCCGCCGCCAATGGCTGTAACAAGTCCGACGAATACTGCGCCAAACCAATTTTGACCTGCACCTTTGTTGGCTGCTATGATTCCTGAAATCGCAAAAACGACAGTACCAAAAATTTCGAAAATGTATTGGATAGACATCATCCGGAGTTTTTTATGCAAAATTAGTGTTAAAATCAGTAAAACATTTCAAGGTTTGGAAGTTTAAAAAAGTTCAAGGGCACGACGAATACCAACAAATACAAAATTCCCGAATTCATCAAAATTAAAATCGCGTTTAATAGTCTGATAATTAGTAATTTCAATTTGATTATCAGTCATTAACTGCTTGATAATTTCCTTGTTAATTCTCATTTTTATACTGTTTACAGAACAATTATGATGTTTTGTTATGTTGTTTATAGAACAATAAGGGAATTTTGAATCAAATTGAATCATTTAAGCTTTGCCCTATTTCCTTGGAAACAATAAAATCAAAGCCCTTTTACATAATCAATGTGCCTCCAACCAATTGTCTCCCACGCCTACATCCACAATCAGCGGAATGCTCAATTTCACTGCGCTTTCCATGGTTTCTTTGATGATTGGTTTGAGTGTTTCCAATTCCGCTTTTGGTACATCAAAAATCAATTCATCGTGTACCTGCAACAGCATTCTTGATTTAAAATTTTGTTTGAGCTCCTTTTGCAGACGAATCATTGCGATTTTAATCACATCTGCCGCACTGCCCTGAATCGGCGCATTGACGGCGTTTCTTTCGGCATGCCCACGGACAATTGCATTTCTGGAGTGGATGTCGCGCAGATATCTTC
This sequence comes from Weeksellaceae bacterium, assembly GCA_028694715.1. GTDB lineage: Bacteria > Bacteroidota > Bacteroidia > Flavobacteriales > Weeksellaceae > Moheibacter. The sequence goes on from JAQVKJ010000016.1 coordinate 9,507, forward strand.
TTCTGCCCAAAATGGTTTCCACAAATCCTTGTTCTCTTGCCTTATGAATGCTCTTATCGATAAAATCTTTTAGGACCGGATAGGTTTCGTAATAAGTGTCTATCAGTTGTTTGGCTTCCGAACGCGAAAGTCCGGTTTGGTCTGCCAATCCAAAAGCAGAAACGCCATAAATAATTCCGAAATTCACGGTTTTTGCCTGACTTCTTTGTTCGCGACTTACCTCTTCGGGTTTGACTTTAAATACTTTTGCGGCAGTAGATTTGTGGATGTCTTCTCCGTTGTTGAAGGCTTCTACCATCGCCGGGTCGCCGCTCAAATGTGCGATAATTCTCAATTCAATCTGTGAATAATCGGCAGAAACCAACACCGAATTTTCATCTCTTGCCACAAAGGCTTTTCGGATTTTCCGCCCTTCTTCCGAACGAATCGGAATGTTTTGTAAATTGGGATTTACAGAAGCCAAACGGCCGGTTGCAGCCGTAGTTTGAATGAACGAGGTGTGTACCCTTCCGGTGTCTTCTCTGATTTCTTTTGGCAGCGCATCCACATAAGTGGATTGTAATTTCTGAAGTTGTCGATAGTTAAGGATGTCGTTGATAATTGGATGTTTGTCTTTTAATTTCACCAAAATTTCTTCGCCTGTGGCGTATTGACCGGTTTTGGTCTTTTTGGCTTTTGAATCCAATTTGAGTTTTTCAAAAAGAATATCTCCCAATTGTTTGGGTGAATTCAGGTTGAATTCTTCACCGGCATCGGCAAAGATTTTCTTCTCGAGTTTTTGAATTTCCGCTTGAATTGAGATGGATTGTTCAGCCAAAATTGATTTATCCAAACGAATTCCTTCAATTTCCATTTCTGTTAGGACTTCCATCAACGGCATTTCAATTTCTTCAAACAATTTTTGCATTTTCACTTCTGGAAGTTGAGGCGCAAAAAAATGTTTTAACTGCAAAGTGATGTCAGCATCTTCCACCGCATATTCTTTCTGGCTTTCGAGTTCGACCATGTCAAAACTCAGTTGATTTTTTCCTTTTTTACCAATCAGATTTTCAATGGGTTGTGTTTTGTAATTCAGGTAATTTTCTGCCAGGGCATCCATGCTGTGCCCCATATCGGGGTTGAGCAGATAATGTGCAATCATGGTGTCAAAGTGCTTGCCTTTCGGTTTGATGCCGTATTTGTGGAGTACCTTGTAATCATATTTCAGGTTATGACCGATTTTCAGAATAGAATCATTTTCAAAAAATGGTTTCAACTCATCTACAATGGATTGTGCTTCGGTAAAATCTTTTGGAAACGGAATATAATATCCTTTCCCAGGTTCAAAACTGAATGAAATTCCGACCAATTGGGCAGAAAGAGCGTCTAAACTATCGGTTTCGGTGTCGAAGGAAACTTCTGTTTGTTGTAATAATTTCTCAAGCAAAAGTTTTCTGGGAATTTTCCCATCGGTCAGTTGATAGAGGTGGTCATAGGAATTCAATTCCTTGAAACTCGTTTGTGACTGAATGGTTTCCTCCATCACTTCATCCCCAAAAAGCGAAGCCTGAACGGCTTTCTCTGAGACTGTTTTTGCTTGTTGCACCACTTCGTTTTGCAAATCGAAAGCGCGATAAAAATTTTCCAACAACCTTCTGAATTCCAATTCTTCAAAGATTTGTCGAATTTTCTGTACATCTGGTTTCTCGACTATCAGCTCAATTTCATTGAATTCAATCGGCGCATTGGTATCGATGGTGGCCAATTGTTTGGAGAGGATGCCGAGTTCTTTGTTGGCTTCTATATTCTCTTTCATTTTGCCCTTAAGGTCTGCCGTATTGGCCAACAGGTTTTCGAGAGAACCATATTGTTTCAAGAATTTTTTGGCTGTTTTTTCGCCCACGCCTGGCAATCCGGGAATATTGTCCACGCTGTCGCCCATCATTCCCAGAAAATCAATGACCTGTATGGGGTCTTCTATTTCGAATTTTTCTTTCACCTCTTTGGGTCCCCAAATCTCAACGCCTTTTCCGAAAGCCGGCGGACGATACATCTTGATTTTGTCTGAAACCAATTGCGCAAAATCTTTGTCGTGCGTGACCATGTAAGTCGTATAGCCGTTTTGTTCGGCTTTTTTTGCCAAAGTTCCAATCA
>JAQVKJ010000309.1 GCA_028694715.1 Weeksellaceae bacterium
TTCATCAACTCTTTCCTTGGCCTCTGGGTATTTTGAGTAATAGGCATCCAAATCCTTTAAATCGGTTTCACCTGATTTAATCAATTCATTCAATTGTATTTTTACAACGGTTTCAGTCGGATATGCTGCGGGTGAACCAAGGTAAGCAAGTAGCCACGCAGGTCCTGTTTGTTCATAAAGTTTGGTCAAATCAGGTGCAAAATAACCACCGTTTCCCACAATGGTATGACAGTCCATACAGTTGTATCCCTGAAATACCTGTTTCCCTCTCAACGCATCCTGACCTGAAAAATAAACTTCAACCGATTGAGGTCTTTTTCTTTCTTCTGAATCTATAAATGACAGTACGCCAAATAAAGTCCAGATAACCACCATTACACCTATAATATAAATAGCGGTTTTCCTCGCTTTCTGTTCTTTGGGATTAACCATTGCAGCCTTCTATATGATGACGTTCATGACTCAGTAAAATCATTAAAGCTCGTACAAAAGCCCACATTGTATAGATACACAATACAGCCCCCACGATGTAGTGCAGCCACCATGCTTCCATTTTGTCAGCAAAAAAAGTGAACCCAAAATCCCAGGGAGTAGAAATCACAATAAAAAAGATTGAAAATAAAACTGTTATGATATACAGTTCTCGTTTGTTTTTTAAAATACTGTTTCCGCACATATTAATTAAGTTTAAAATTTCAAATTTTACTTCATTTTAACTCATTTAGATATACTCGAATCTATCATAACATTACAAACAGATTGAAAATGAGTTTAATTTGTGGCTCTTCAGTTTCATTCCTGCCAATAATCTGTTCCCAAACGCTCACCCACACTTTTCAAATATATATATTTTATTTAATAAAATACCAAATTGTCTTTTATTTTTTTATTTGTTTTCATATTTCAAATGATTTTAAAACATATTCATATATGTATTCAATTACTATATTTTATGACCAGCATCAGTTATATGTTTTGATTGATAATCATTTTTGAAAGTGTAACAAAAGTTACATTCGATTTATTAATTGATTGGTAATATTGCATAGGTTTAAAAAAATGAGTTATACATTTTCAAAAATAATCGAACTAGATTTTGACACGACCGTACAGTTGGTTATACAAGAATTAAAAAAAGAAGGTTTTGGAGTTTTGAGTGAAATAGATATAAAAAAGACACTCAATGAGAAACTGAATGTTGATTTTAGAAAATACAAAATACTTGGTGCTTGTAATCCCGGATTTGCCTACCGGGCACTTCTGTCTGAGCCGGAAATCGGTAGTATGCTTCCGTGCAATGTCGTTGTTCAGGAAACTGATGGAGGTGTGAGGGTCAGCGCAGTCGATCCGGTGGCTTCGATGATGGCTGTAAAAAATAACGAACTCGGTGAGATAGCGGTACAGGTGAGAGACAAGTTAAAAAGAGTAATTGAAAATATTTAAAGTTTAAATAAAACCAACCTATTAATCAAACTTTTGAAAAGCCCCGTAAGTCAATGACTCACGGGGCTTAAGTTTTTGTGAAAAATATCATTTTATTCTTTAACCTTAATTACTCTAACCTTCCATTGTTCGGGTCCTTCTTCTATGTATTCCCAGCGAAAGGGTTCTTTGCTCTCTGCTTCCATCTGATAATAAAGTGGCAGCGGATCGTGGTCATTTAAAAACTCAAATGCCTCACCCGCTTTGATGTCAGCAAAAGCCCGGTAGAACATTTCGTGTCTTTCGGACGGCGGAAATGGTCTTAAATCCATCTCGTTTACAACCGAAAAACCATCGTCACCCAAACCGCTTTTAACTTCCTTGATCAAATGAACCACAACTTCTCCTTCTTCTTTCTTTTTATATATCCATTTGTGTTGTCCTTCAAATTTTTGCATAAAAATATGATGAATTTCCACTGGGTCCTCCGCTGCGATGATCTCCATCACATCTCCCTGCTGCATCATTCCGTAGCGGTGAAAAACAATTTGTTTCCACTCTTTTGGGTCGGCTTTTCTCAAATCCATCAAAGTAGAAATGTCTGTAAATTCTCTACCCTTCGAAGCTTCGGTGCGAGTTACTTTCACCTTCCATTCTCGTCCTCCCCTGTTCAGGTATTGCCAGTCAACCACATCACCGTATATGGACCTAAATTCATAGTACAATGGTTTAGGATCATGGTCATTGACAAATGTAAAACTGCTTTCCACAGGCAGTTCTCCAAACATTTTCACCAATAATTTGTGTCGTTCAATCGGCACCAACACTCTTACATCCAGCTCTTCGCCGTTTTCTATGTTATTCATATCGTTTTATTTTATTTCAACCAAACTCTCAGAGCAAGGCTTTAGATTTTATATTGCCACAAATTTAAACAAAAAAGACGGTAGAGTCTTATATTGAAAGGTAATTTAAATCAGTTGTGAATTTGAACAGTAAAAAAGCTGAGTAAGAAAGGACAACAGTGATTCATACACAACATAAAGAAAGCCATTTCATATTGTTGAAATGGCTCTATGGTTAGGTTGGTATAACTTAGGAAAGTTATTTGACGAAATTAAATATTACGAACACAATAGACAAGGGTGCTTTTCCCCTATTTTTACGGGTGATGCTACCTTTGATTCTTCAACAATTATCATCTCCTTTCGAGCTCTATGACTTCCATTTTCTGTGGGCTTCCATCACTCAACTCAAATCTAAGCATTGTTCTGATTTGATGAAACCCTTGTTTGCCACA
>JAQVKJ010000310.1 GCA_028694715.1 Weeksellaceae bacterium
AAACACAAGTCGGCAGTGGAATTGCCTGAAAATGAACTGAACAAACTGATCGAATTGCTGAACCAAAAATTGAATCCAAATGAATAATCAAAAACACACAATGAAACAATACACAAATACAATTCTGATGATTGAACCGGTGAGTTTCGGTTTCAATGAACAAACCGCTGTCAACAATTATTTTCAAAACAGATTGGACAAGGACTCAAACAGCATTCAGCAAAATGCACTGAACGAATTTAGGAGAATGGTGACCGAGCTTCGCGAAAATGGTGTGAATGTTCTTGTATTGCAGGATACACCGAATCCACACACGCCGGATTCAATCTTTCCTAACAATTGGATTTCTTTTCACGAAGACAAAACCGTGGCCGTCTATCCGATGTTTGCCCAAAACCGAAGAGAAGAAAGGAGAGAAGAGGATGTGTTTCAAATGTTGGAAGAGAAAGGTTTTTTGGTGGATGAAATCATCGATTACACTTCAGCAGAAGAAGAGGACATTTTTCTGGAAGGCACGGGCAGCATCATCTTGGATCGTGTCAACAAAATTGCTTATGCAGCGATTTCTCCCAGAACAGATGAAGAATTATTTATAGAGTTTTGCGAGGATTTTGAATACACTCCAGTGACTTTCACGGCCTATCAGACGGTGGGAGGAGAACGGAAACCAATTTATCACACCAATGTAATGATGTGCGTAGCAGATGATTATGCGGTGATTTGCCTGAATACTCTCGATGACAAACAAGAGTTGAAGACGGTTACCGAAGCACTGGTAAATTCTGGAAAGGAAATCATCGATATTACTGAAGAACAAATGAACAAATTTGCAGGAAATATGTTGCAGATAGGCGGGATGGGCGAATCTAAATTTTTGGTTATGTCCAAAACTGCTTATGATTCCCTAAGTTCTGAACAAATCAAAGCCATTGAAAAATACAACCCGATTATCGCACCGGACATTCATACAATTGAAACATTGGGTGGCGGAAGTGTGAGGTGTATGATAGCAGAGGTATTTTTGCCTAAGGATAAATAATTTAGCAAAAGAATCATGCATTGATTTCTTTCCAGAGCATATCTTTCAGCTCAATCAATCCTTGTTGAGAGACGGAAGAAATAAAAACATGCGGGATTCCTTTGGGTAGGATTTCAGAAATTTCTGTCTTTAATTCTTCATCCAACATATCGCTTTTTGAAATGGCAAGCACCCTTCCTTTGTCCAGAAGTTCAGGATTGTATTTTTTCAGCTCGTTGAGTAAAATCTCGTATTCTTTGGCATGGTCAACTGAATCTGCCGGAATCAGAAACAACAATACAGAGTTTCTTTCGATGTGTCTCAGAAATCTATGTCCCAATCCTTTGCCTTCGGAGGCACCTTCAATGATTCCCGGAATATCGGCCATCACAAAGGACTGAAAATCCCTATGGTTGACAATGCCCAAATTGGGTGTAAGCGTAGTAAATGCGTAATCAGCAATTTTGGGTTTTGCAGCCGAAAGCACAGAAAGCAAGGTGGATTTTCCGGCATTAGGAAAACCAACCAAACCAACATCAGCCAGAATTTACAGTTCCAGAACAATGGGCATTTCTGTGCCGGGAAGACCGGGCTGTGCGTATCTTGGTGTCTGATTGGTGGGTGAACGAAAATGCCAATTGCCCAGACCTCCTTTTCCGCCTTCCAATAAAACTATTTCTTGTCCGTCTTCAATGATTTCGCCCATCAAGTTCCCCTCCTCGTCTTTTGCAATCGTTCCTATGGGCACTTCAATCACCACATCTTTTCCGTCTGCACCTGTAGAACGGGAAGCCCCACCGTTGCCTCCGTTTTCGGCTTTCAAATGCCGTGTGTACCGAAGTGGAAGCAGCGTCCATTGTTGTGCATTTCCCTTCATGACAATGTGTCCGCCGCGACCGCCGTCGCCACCATCTGGGCCTCCTTTTGGAATATATTTCTCCCGATGAAGGTGCGCTGAACCTGCACCGCCATGGCCACTTTTACAAAAAATTTTGATATAATCGACAAAGTTGGACACCCCATTGTTATTTAGGTTGCGAAGTTAAAAATAAAAATCCGTTTGCTGACATCCAACGAACTCAAAACCCTGAATCAGTCGGTGATTTTAATCTAAGGCAATGGGATGGTTTGGCTTATTATGCTTAATTTTGAACTCCAAAAAAAATAATTATGAAGTCATTTATTCCATACGATTCCGATTCTGATTTTTCAATTTACAACATCCCCTTTGGTGTGGCCATTTTTGAGGACGACACCATCGGCTGTGTCAGCAGAGTGGGAGATACCATCATTGATTTGGCTGTTTTGTACGAAAACGGTTATTTTGACAAATTTGAATTGAAAGAGAATATTTTCAATGCTTTTACTTTGAATGAATTTATTGCGCTTGGAAAACAACACACAGTACCCATCCGTGAGCACATTCAGCAATTGCTTCTGGAAGGCTCTGAACTTGAGAAAGACAAAGAGACACAATCAGAGGCTTTTCATCCGTATGAAAAAGTAGATATGCAGTTGCCGGTGCATGTGCCCAATTATACAGACTTTTATTCGAGCATTGAACATGCGACCAATGTTGGCAAGATGTTCAGAGATCCCAACAATGCGCTTTTGCCCAACTGGAGACACATACCGGTGGGCTATCACGGCCGGGCTTCTGCCATAGTGATTTCAGGCACACCGATTCATCGTCCCA
>JAQVKJ010000311.1 GCA_028694715.1 Weeksellaceae bacterium
GGCGGATTCTCTGCTTTTCTTCAGGGAGCAGCATCCAATCAATCTTATGTTGGAGAAAATTACTATGATTACGAAGGTTCCAAAAAATCAGAAAAAATTAACAAATTCGGCTACAACGCAAAAGGGGGTATGGCATACAGCTTCGATGGACACACCTTTTTCGGAAATGCGGGAATCTATTCTCGACAGCCGTTCAAAGACAACATACTTTCAGACGACAATACCGAGATCAGGACGCCTGAGGTTGACAATGAGGAAATCACTGGATTTGAACTTGGATATTCATACAAAACAAGAAATCTGAGAGTCAACATCAACCTATATCACACCACTTGGGGCAACCGCTTCCTTTCTACCTACGGAGAAATGGAACTTCCTGTAGAGAACGGTGAACTTCAGCTTGTGGATGTTAACTTTTTGTTCAATGACATCAAACAAGTACACCAAGGAATTGAAATCGACATGGATGCCAAAATTTCCAGAGAATGGTCTGTCCGAGGATATACTTCTTTTGGTAAATGGACTTATGACGGTTCGTCGGCTTACGATGTGAGAAGAGATGACACCTTTGAAATCGTTCCCGAATTATCTGGAGAACAGGATTTCAGCGGTCTGTATATCGGTAATGCGCCACAGTTTACTTTTGGTACCGGCGCCAAATGGAGACCTGTCAGAGGCCTTTATTTTGATGCGGATTTCAATTATTACGCAAGGCTTTGGGGTGAGCTGGACGCGGCTTCTGCCACCGAAGGAGTACAGTCTGAATCCTTGAAACCTTATGCCACCGTTGACGCAGGAGTGACTTACGAATTAAAATTCGGCAACGGACAAAACATCAGATTCAGAGGGAATGTTTACAATGTGCTCAACAGCAGTTTCACCGCCAGAAAAGACGGCTTTGGTTATTTTCTGGGCGAAGGCCGAACTTTCAATGCGGCGCTTCAATACAGCTTCTGATTCAAAAAACCGGAAAACACAAAAGCCCTTCTTTCAGGAGGGCTTTTTTTATCTCAACAAACGAAATTCAGAAATCTTCTCCATCGTTTTCGTAAAAACTCAATTTGATTTGCACCTGCTTCAACTCTCTTTTTAGTTTTTTAATCTTTGACATCATCTCAAGAACCACATCGATTCCCTGCATATTGATTTCGAGTTCATCCCGTAGTCTGATGATTTTTTCTAGTTTTGACAGATGTTTTTGGTGAATGAATTTTTCTGTCGAACCAATATGGATTTCAATCAGTTCATAATATTCAATTTCGTCAAAAAACGAGCGTTCTATTTGATAGTGACTACAGAGTTCACTGATTCGAATTAATTTATCCGTCTTCATGATTTTCTCAATTGGGCCAATTCATTAAACAATTCTATTTCTCTTTCGGACAATTCGGTAGGAATCTGTATTTGAAAATCCAAAATCAAGTTTCCGAATTTCCCTTCTTTTTTGTAAACAGGAAAACCCTTTCCTTTCAGTCGCATTTTGGTTCCATTGGTGGTGCCGGGCTTTAATTTTATTTTGGCCTTTCCATCAAAGGTTTCCACCGTAATTTCTCCACCCAACACTGCGGTGTACAAATCCAATTCCACCTTTTTGTACAGGTCATCACCCACTCTTTTGAAGTCGGTGTCATTGATGATTCTGAACACTATGTATAGGTCGCCGTCGGGTCCACCGTTGGAGCCCTTCCCGCCATAGCCTTTGAGTTTGATTTCCTGAGCGTCTGAAATTCCGGCCGGCACAGTGATTCTCAAATCTTTACCCATAAAATTGAATGTCTTTTTGTGGGTCTGCCATGCATCACGAATGTGAATTTGCATTTCTGCCCTGTAATCTTCTCCCTTGAATCTGCGACTGCTTTTTCTACTGCCAAAAGTGCTACCAAACAAAGATTCAAAGAAATCGGAATAATCTGCTTCACCAAAATCAGATGATTCGTAGCGAAACCCATCGCCATATGATTGCTGTCTCCTTGCTTGTTCAAATGCTTCTGCATGCTGCCAATCTTTGCCGAATTCATCGTATTTCTTTCGATTTTCAGGATTGCTCAGCACTTCATTCGCCTCATTGATCTCTTTAAATTTCCGTTCAGCTTCTTTGTCATTCGGGTTCAAATCAGGATGATATTTTCTGGCAAGCTTGCGGTAAGCTTTTTTGATTTCCTCCTGACTGGCAGATTTATCCACCCCCAAAACTTTGTAATAATCTATAAATTCCATGGTTTGAAAAAATCCAGCTTTCTACAATCAAAGTTACTAAAAAAAACGAACGCCTATTCAGCATAGTTCCGAACAGGCGTTGCAAGTTTGTATAGAATGGAGTTTATCAAATGACAAAAACCAATCAAATTTTATTAAATCACCATCATATTCACAAACTCATTGACATCCATATTGACAAGTTTATCGAAATCGAGTGAATGGTCAAGAATCGTCTGTTGTTGTTTTTCGGGGAAAATCCGGTTCAGATTGATTTTAAACTTCTTGATCAATTCTGGAATTCCTTCCTCTCTTCTTCTTTTGTGTCCGATGGGATATTCGACGGTCACTTCGTCCAGCACTGTTCCGTCGTTGAATTCTATGGTCAATCCGTTTGCAATCGAGCGTTTTTCTGGGTCGTGATAATCCAGTGTAAACTGCGGGTCCTCCACGCATTCCATTTTGTCTCTCAACACATCAATTCTTGGGTCTGCGGCTATTTCATCTTCATAA
>JAQVKJ010000312.1 GCA_028694715.1 Weeksellaceae bacterium
AAAAATGCGCTGAAGGCAAACCCCAACGGATTTGTGGTCATCATTGGTTGCTATGCACAACTGAAACCACAGGAAATCGCTGAAATGGAAGGCGTTGATTTGGTTTTGGGTGCCACTGAGAAATTCAACATTGTTGATTATCTTGAAGATTTAAACAAACAAAACGACACCATCGTACACTCTTGCGAAATCGACGACGCCAATTTTTTCATAGGTTCCTACTCGTTAGGAGACAGAACAAGAGCCTTCATGAAAGTCCAAGACGGTTGCGATTATAAGTGTACTTATTGTACCATTCCGAGGGCAAGAGGAATTTCACGCTCGGACACAGTGGAAAACATTGTGAAAAACGCTTACGAAATAGGTGAAAAAGGAATTAAGGAAATTGTACTGACCGGCGTGAATGTGGGCGATTACGGCAAAGGTGAATTTGGCAACAAGAAGCATGAACATACTTTTCTTGAACTTATTCAGCAACTCGACAATGTCAATAACATAGAAAGATTCAGAATTTCATCCATAGAACCCAATCTGTTGAAAAATGAAATCATTGAATTCACAGCCAACAGCCAACGGTTTGTTCCTCATTTTCATATTCCACTGCAATCGGGCAGTGATGAAATACTCAAGAAAATGAAAAGAAGATACCTGAGCGGACTGTATATTGAAAGGGTCAATAAAATCAAAGAACTGATGCCCGACTGTTGCATCGGTGTGGATGTAATCGTGGGCTTTCCGGGCGAAACTGATGAGCATTTTCTGGAAACATACAACTTGCTGAACAAACTTCCGGTTTCATACCTCCATGTGTTTACTTATTCTGAAAGACCCAATACCGAAGCATTTGAAATGGACGGAATTGTACCCAAAGACATCAGAAAAAAAAGAAACAAAATGCTCAGAATTCTCTCTGAGAAAAAACGAATGTCATTCTACAACACCCAGCTCGGCAAGACACACAGAGTGATTTGGGAAGCAGACAACAAAAACGGAAAAATGCACGGTTTCACAGAAAATTATGTGAAAGTAGAAACCGATTATGACGAACGACTGATCAATCAAAGCGAACGGGTAGAACTCTTCAGCTTAAACAATGCTGGAATGGTGGAAGTCAAAAGAATTGACATCCCCGAATACCTTCTCTCTGTCTGAAACTCCCGTCTCTATGAATTCAAAAACATCATTTCTACTGTTGAATAATATTCAATGGGGTGATTTGTCATTGTTAAATACAAAATAATTATCGAAATTTATATCCATCTTGTCCCTTACAATTGTAAACTTCGTAATATGAAAATATACCAAATCAGTGGGTTGGGTGCCAATGAAAAAGTTTTTAAAAATCTAAATCTCCATCCGGATTTTGAAACTGTGAAAATCCGTTGGAAAATTCCAGAAAAAAATGAAAGTCTTCAGCATTACACCGAAAGAATGTCAGAAACAATCAATCCGAACGAGAATTTTGTTCTCATGGGCGTTTCTTTTGGTGGTATCATCGCAAAAGAAATGAACCGCATTCTGCAACCCGATTTTAACATCTTGATTTCTACCATCAAAGATCGTTCAGAAATGCCCGCATACATGCAGCTTTCTGCCCTCACCGGTTTGCATAAAATCATTCCCGCTAATTTTTTGACCTCTGATAACTTTTTGTCATACACCCTGTTCAGAAAAATGTACAGCGGCAGACTGCCTGATTTGAAAGAAATTTTTGAATTCAGAGACCATTACTACCTGAAATGGTCCATGGACAGGATTGTCAACTGGCACAATGATGTGGAAATGAAAAATTTCATACATTTTCACGGCACCAAAGATTTGGTTTTTCCTTTCTCAAAAATTCATGAGGTGGTGGAAATCAATGGAGGTACCCATGTCATGATTTTGACCAAAGCCAAACAACTCAGCGAACTGATTAACCAACAATTGGAAAAACTATGATTGAGCGGCGCAGCGATAGAACCCTGACGCCGAATGAATAACAGTTTTTATTGATTTTGTTTATAATATTCAATCCATGGTTTCTTTGTTCACGCTTTTAAATTGTAATTTTGCAACGATTCGTTTTTAATACTATGGGTAAAATAATTGCAATTGCAAATCAAAAAGGAGGAGTCGGTAAAACCACCACAGCAGTGAATCTTGCTGCCTCTTTGGGAGGACTGGAAAAGAAAACGCTTCTGATCGATGCCGATCCACAAGCCAATGCCACTTCAGGCTTAGGCATTGATGTAGCTGAGGTTGAAAAGGGAACTTATGAAGTACTCGAACACCAAATCAAAGCCGAAGAAGCCGTGGTTAAAACACAGACTCCCGGACTGGACATCATTCCGGCACATGTGGATTTGGTAGCTGCCGAAATCGAAATTGTCGATCTCGAAGACCGTGAATACATGCTGAGAACAGCACTGAAAGACATCAAAGAAAAATACGACTATATCATCATTGATTGCGCTCCATCACTGGGATTGATTACGCTCAACGCACTGACTGCCGCAGATTCTGTCATCATTCCCATACAGTGTGAATATTTCGCACTCGAAGGTTTGGGGAAATTACTCAATACCATTAAAGGCGTTCAACAACACCACAACAAAAATTTAGACATCGAAGGACTCCTACTGACGATGCATGATTCCAGACTCAGACTTTCAAATCAGGTAGTGGACGAGGTCAACAGTCATTTCCCACAAATGG